>JAISWZ010000394.1 GCA_031270945.1 Clostridiales bacterium
AAGACCTCCAAGCTTGCGCCCTTCAAAGCGTTTACCCTGAACTCTCCGCTCATGTACGCCTTCGTTAGGCGCTTGGCTTCTATCATAAAAGGCCCCATAGCCGCTCCGCTCCTGTCTTAAAAAGAGTTGTCAAAAATATTATTTAATTATAATCGGGTTGGCCAGACTCAAAAGATCATCCTGTTATAATCGGGTTGACCAGATCCCCGTCCTTAATCCCCTCGGGGTTTACAATCACAAGCTCGCCTTCAGAAACCCCTTTGGCCTGCACATTGGTTCCGTTGAATCCCCCTAGCTCCACCGCCCGCTTGTTGGCCGCGTAGTTGGTTCCAAGAACAAAGACATGGTACGCTCCGTCCTTCTCGACTACAGATGTCATGGGAACTACAATGGCGTTTTGGTCTGTCTTCGTCACTATCGATATGTCCACGGTAAACCCGGCCTTAAGCTTTGATCCGCTCTCAGGCTTAAGCTCTATTGGAAGCACAGTCTCTGACATCCTGGTAACCCCGGATACCGCCACATGCCGTACGCTTGCCTTCAGCCCTCCGGATTCAGACGCGTATCCTGAAACATCAGCTATCTGCCCTATCTTTATCCCGCTGGCTTGAGCCTCGGGAATGTCAGCCCGAATCAAAAGATCTGTCGTGTCAGCCAGCTCCAGCACCGGCATTCCGGGAGAAGCCGCTTCTCCATCCCGCACGTGCACTTTCACAACAGCGCCGGACATCTCGCATATTTCAGAAGTCTCGTACTCCGCGATCCTTCTTTCGATATCCTTTCGCCTTAGCTCCGCTTGCTCATGCGCCATCCTCAACGTCTCGATCTTGCTTTTCACCCTCGGATCGCTCTGCTTGTTCACTATCGAATCCAAAAGTTGGCTAGCCCTGGCATAATTCTCTTTTGCCGCAGGAAGGCTTGAGAGCAACGCGTTCCTATTTAATTCAAAAGCCGAAAACGACGCCGCCAGCTCTTTGGTCTTCCAGTTAGCCGCGTCAACTTCCTCTTTCCTGGCCAATCCCTTCACATATCTATCCTTTGCTTCCTCGTAAGCTGTGCTTGCTTCTTCTATCTTAATCTCTAAATCGTACATTCCGTCGTTCAGCTCTTCGATCTGCCCTTCCAATGACCGAACCGCGCTCTGCGCCTGGTTCACCGCGCTTGTAGCGCCAAGCGTCTCGGCGCTTCCCGCCGGCAGCAGATAATCATCCAGGTTCATTTTTGCTACCGCTTCATCCAGCATCGCGGCAGACAGCGCCAACTCTAGATCCGCCAGCGCCTCAGTGTCGTACTCCACCAGGATATCTCCCGGTCGCACGAAGTCTCCAGAAGACACAAGCACCTTTTTCACAATCGTCTGCGCGTTTGGATATACTGGCACGGTTTTCCCGAAATCAACAGTTCCAGAAGCTTCGGTCTTCTCTACTATAGGCGCCTTTTTCGCCGCCACCAGCTCAACTGTAGGCGCGTTCTTTTTCTCGCTAGCCACTGGGCTGTAGGCCATGGCAGAGGATATGATGGCAAACGCCAGCGCGGATATCAGCAGTGATGCGGCTATGATAACATTCTTGGAAATGGTGAGCCCCTCCTTTTGGGCCGCAAGCGGCCAATTTCGCAGCTTAGGGCATACCCCAAATATATTTTTGGGATACCGCTCTTAGCGCATATCCTAAAAATAAAGTTTAAGGCTTGGTCTTGGGATATGCACCCATTCATATCACTCCTGCGAATACCATAAGTATTGCCAGCAATTCTCATTTAAAAACACTAAGGCAAATTTTTAAAAAAAATTTTTTTGGGGCCGAGAGCGGCGGGGGGCGGGGTTTGGGGATCTTGGGAGCTTGGGTTTGGTTTTGGGTTTGATTTTGGATCTTTTGATCTTTGACTCTCTCGCGCTTTAGTTCTTCAAATCTTAAGAGCACGACAAAAGCGCCGCAGAAGCGGCGCTTTTGTCGTTAATTCTTACTTTTTCTTGAAGGATCCCGGGTTTCATATTTTGCAAATAACGCATCATCAGGCTATAACTTAGCGCCGTAGTCGCAGAATCTTAAGTTCTCTCAAATCCTACCCTAATAATTCCAATGCCGTAAACCAAGGCGCCAATCCAGCGCTCCAGCGCCTTCAGCCCGAAGGTATCGGGCATATATTCCAGGCTCCAGCAATAAAATACTCTTGTCTATTGCCTTTTCAATCCGAAGTGGTTATACCCTAGATCCGTAGATATCCTGCCTCTGGGCGTCCTCTGCAGAAACCCCAGCTGGATCAGGTATGGCTCGGAGACGTCCTCGATTGTGTCGGCTTCTTCATCCACGGCGGCCGCTAGGGTATCCAGGCCTACAGGGCCGCCGCCAAACTTTTGGATAATGGCTAGCATAAGCTTCTTGTCCAATACGTCCAAGCCCATTGGATCAACGTCAAGGGCGTCAAGTGACTCGCATGCGACTTCCAGGCTTATGACGCCTGAATGCTTTACCTGGGCGAAATCCCGCACTCGCTTGAGCATGCGGTTGGCTATCCTAGGGGTGCCCCTGGATCTCCTGGCTATCTCTTCGGAACCCTCGTCAGAGAGCTCAACCTGGAACACCTTTGCCGACCTGGCCAGGATTTTCTTGAGCTCGTCCACAGTATAGGGCTCCAGGTGGTGGATGACCCCAAACCTGTCCCTCAATGGGGCGGTTAGAAGGCCAATCCTTGTGGTTGCGCCTATGAGCGTGAACTTGGGCAGATCCAGCCTTATGCTTTTGGCTGACGGCCCTTTTCCTATAACAATATCCAGGACATAATCCTCCATGGCAGGGTACAGGATCTCCTCGATCATTCGGTTCAGCCTGTGGATCTCGTCAATGAAGAGGATGTCCCCTTCGCTCAGGTCGTTCAGTATGGAAGCCATGTCGCCTGGGCGCTCGATTGCCGGGCCTGAGGTGGTTTTCATAGTGGAGTTCATCATTTTGGCGATGATGGCTGACATCGTTGTCTTGCCCAGCCCCGGCTGGCCGTAGAGCAAGACGTGATCCAAGGCCTCGTTGCGCCTCTTGGCCGCCTCTATGAAGACCTTCATGTTGCTCTTGGCCTTTTCCTGCCCTATGTAACCGTCAAACGAGTCAGGCCTGAGCTTCATGTCGGTGTCCAGGTCTTCCTCAGACAAGGACGTTGTTACTATGCGATCTTTCATATAAGACCCTCCAGGCTTGAGGCTTACGCCCGCGACAGCTTCTTGAGAGCAAGCCTAATTATCTGCTCCGTCTTCATTCCTTCCGTGGCCACTTCCATTACGGCTTTCATGCTGTCGCCCTGGCTGTAGCCCAAGGACACCAGAGCGTCCAAGGCGTCTTTCCTGTTTTCGGGCATTGTGATAGCCGTCTGCCCGGTTGGTGCCAGATCTGAGGACGTCGCCTTTATCTTGTCTCCAAGCTCAAGGCTTATGCGCTGCGCCGTCTTTTTTCCCACCCCAGGCGCTTGCGAAAGGGCCGTTGTGTCATCTGACATGATTGCGACCATTATCTGGGATGGGGTCATCACATCCAGCATCGCCAGCGCCGACTTCGGCCCCACGCCTGAGACTGATGTGAGAAGCCCGAAAATGCTAAGCTCGTCCAAGCTCATGAATCCATAAAGAGTAATCCCGTCTTCCTTGACCTGCATGCTAGTGAAGACCTTAACCTGCTCCTTGCTGCCTGAAAGCTTGCCCAGAGTGGACTTTGAGACATAGACCGTATAGCCCATCCCGTTGTTGTCCAAGACCACGGCGTTTTGCAAAACCTGCTCGACTGTGCCCTTAATGTGGCTTATCACTTTTCCACCTCGCGCTTGGCTGGCGGCGCGGGGGCGCTCTTTTTTTTTAAGAGCGCCCCAAATATGCATATCCCGAAACAGAGGCTTGGATCCAGAACGGTCTTTGAAACATCAATAGGCCTAGCCCGTTTGATTTTCGGCGTTATTGGATATGCGCTGCCACGCTTCGCCTTGACCAGCTTTGTGTCAATTATAACATATGTCGCATAACTTTAGAATGCGGGCTGCTTTAAGGGCAAATCCCGAAATATCACGTTTCAGGCAAAAATCGGGTGCATGCGCCAAAATGCAAACCGATCTGAGCGCCAAGTTTCGCGATCTGCCGCTTCTTGGAAAGAAGCGCCAAGGCCTCACTTGATTTTTCCGCGCGATGCAGCGCTTTGAGCGCATATCCCTAATCCGAAAAAAGGGGCGACGTGCCCCTATTCAAGGCGTTCGGCCAAAATCTCGGGATATGCTCTAGACAATACAAAAGGCAAGGCATTGAATTGGAGAAGGCTTGGCGCAAAAAATTTTTTTGGGAGCGCTAGCGCCTGGAACCAATTCAAGCCTTGTACATACTATGGTATTGGAGAGACAGAAAAAGACACTCACAAGGAGGTCAGCATTAATGGGAGCATTTGAACTCAATTCTTCTATACTCCATCGCGGCGACCCTGTTGCCTCAGATGGACTAAACCCCAAGAGGCTTAGGGAAGAATGCATCATAGCCCTCAAGGTCTATGACAGCTGCCGCCAGCAGGACTGCCTTACGCCTGCCCAGATAGGCCCAGCCAGGTCCGCCGAGCAGCTCTGCATCGGAGACGAGCACATCCACGAAGGCGACATCATAGATCCTCCAGACAATGCGGCAGCCGTCACCATAGATCGCCTGAGAATCAAGAAGATCATCATCGTCGACAAGAAGCCCAACCCCTTCAAGAACGGCTACTGGGATGTCGACCTGAAGTACGTCTTCGAGTACAGGCTGATCTTCCGTGAAGCAGACGGAACCGTAATCGGCAGCATCCGCGCCAACAGCATCTTCAACAGGAAGCTCACGCTGTTTGGGTCAATCGGAAGCGACCTGGCCATGTCCACCGACCTGTTCAGGGCTTTCAGCGACTCCTCGACAATCGACAGCGAGCCCTTCATCATGACAGAAGCCAAAGCTGTCGCGCTTACCGCCGAACTGCACCACAAGAGGTTCAACCCGCCTCACCACCGTTTCCCAGATGACAAGCACTGCCCGGATCCTGGCCGCACCCCCAACGAAGTGCTGGTCACCATCGGACTTTTCAGCATTGTCAAGCTGTTCAGGGTCGTAAACCTGACCGTCGAGTCAAGGGGCTTCTGCGTGCCAGAAGAGTGCGAGGAAATCTCTCCGCTCAACCCATGCGAGTTCTTCGACAGCCTGGATTTCCCGCTGGACATCTTCGCTCCGCCGCAGAAGCCCGAGTTCGCTGCCGGCATCAGCGGAAACATCCCGAAGAGCAAAAAGGACTGCGGCTGCTAATCTCCTGAGCCGCGCCTTGACTAACGAGCGGAAGGATAGGCTGGTTGTCGAACGCCCGCTTGCGGGTTGAGACAATCAAGCGAATCTAAGCGCTCGCCGTATAAGAAAGCCCTAGGCTTTCAAGAAACCCAACCATAAAGGACTTCGCTCAAAGCTGGCCGCACTGCGGCAAAACGCATAGGAGGCATGAGTCATAATAAACACGCTATAGCCCGGAATGGCGCGCGAGCCCTTCCGGGAACTTTTTTCTCAAAGTTGGGACAAGCCATGGCCGGCGGGTGCCATCTGCTTCTTCTTATCCCCTTACTTCTTTTTCTGCCTAAAAATCCCTTCTTTATCCACCTTGCTGTCAAACAGGTATAACCCGTGCGCCAGCACGATAAAGAATAGCGACAATCCCGCTACATATCCGAGCACTCCGATCCCGACTTGATCGTAGTCTATAAAGAAGTAGGGGAATCGCCTTACAATACCGGGCTCACTGGGGCTTTCGTATGTTTTTCCCAATAGTCCCGCAACCGAAACAAAGGCTACGTAGGCTAGCGGGAACAGGAGCACCCAGTAGATCTGCTTGTACTTCAGGCTCTTGTTTCCAGAGAACAGCAGAAAGTCCACAAAGCATAGAAGGGGCACGTATGTGTGCAAAGTCATGTTCATGAAGCCGTAAGTGAAGTCGTCGCTCATGGCTGAAATGGGGGCCAGGAGCGCCCAGAAGCCGACAAGCGTCAGCAACAGGTCTATGGCGGCGATAAGCCCTATCACGGGAAAGTAGCCGGCATTCCCATGCCTGCCGTTTTTCAGGTCAAGCGCCGTTCTAACCACCAGCACGGCAAAAATGGCAAACGCCAGGTAATTGCTCATGTTTGTGTAGTACATGGCAGAGCGCAGCGTCAAGTCCTTGATCCCGAACCAAGTCCAGATGAGCGCCGCTACGCGGTATGCCAGGGCAATATATTTGTCTCTAATCATTTCGCGCCTCCGATAGATCATTTGAAGGCCCAAGAATTTGGGGTTTCCAGAAGGCCAGACCCCTATTCTCCTCCGCAAAGCAGGCGCTTGCCAGTCGCTTGCGTGGCTTGGGTTTCCGGCAAGCCTTTGCGGAGGGTTTAAAACTTGTAGTTATAAGCCTTCTTGCCCGCAGTGAAAACACGCAAAAAATTTGCTTTTTGCTTTAGCTCTTATTGGCTTTAGCTCTTATTAGTTTTAGCTCTTTTAGTTTTAGCTCTTATTGGTTTTAGCTCTTCTTTGCTTTAGCTCTTCTTCTTCCGGAACAAGCTCTCTTTGTCCACCTTGCTGTCATAGAGATACAAAAGATGGCCCAAGATCAAGAAAAATAGTGTTAAAACTCCAATGTAGACGAATACCATGGCCCCGATCTTGTCGAAGTCTATGAAAAAGTACGCGAACCTGGTCGGCTCGCTTCCTGGCATCTGGTACACGTGCCCCAATAACCCGGCTATGGTTGTCACAAGCACGTAAGCCCACGGGAACGCTATGACATAGTATACGTGCCTGTACTTAAGGCTCTTGTTTGGCGAGAATAAAAGAAAGTCCAAAAAGCAAAGAATTGGGACGAACAGGTGCACGGTCATGTTGAAAAATGACCACTGGAACGCTCCGTCCATAGTGAACACGGTAGGCGAAAGCAGGAACCAGTACCCGACCAATGTAAGCATAAGGTCTATTCCGGCGGCAAAGGAGAAGACCGGATAGTACCCGGCATTGCCATAGCGCCCGTTCTTCCTGATGTCCCGCACAGTAACCACAGCAAGAATAACAAACATCACAAGCGCAAGCATGTTTGACAGTATCGTATAGTACATCAGCATCGAAAGCGTAGTTGTGCGCAAGCCCAGAATCGTCCAGATGATGGCGGCGATCCGAAACACCAGGGCAACATACTTGTCACGAATCATGTAAATCCCCCCATTTGGCGCATCCCCAAAGGGTGCCTGGGGTTGGCTTGGCAGGGCAAGAGAAATCTGGGCTTATGAATTCCCAGAGAATATCACACTGGTTGCGCAAAAGGCTTGGTTTAAGGGTTTGCGCATTGGGGAGCAATGCGCAAAACTTAAAACGCATGGGCATTTTGCGCACCCTGCGGGCAATTCAGAAGAAAATTCAAAGACAAAAGGGCAGCGCGGCCATTTAAGCGCCAAACCCATCGCCCAGCCAAGCCAGCCCGCCTCTTTGGGGAAAATCGCAAATATTGGCGCAGACAAACATCCGCGCGTCGTGCCTGCATGCCAGATTGCGGGAAGAAGCGATACTCGCAACTCAGCCCACGCCTCATGGCCCGCCCGCCTGAAGGCAATCCAGAGACAGCGCAATCCAGCAGCAGAAAAACCGTTCAAAGTCATATGTAGTTTGAGGCTTAAAGTTCTGAAGCTTAAAGTTTTGAAGGCAAAGTTTTGAAGATAAAATTTTTAAGACAAAATTTCGAAGATAAGGCGTAGCGCCTAATTCTTTATGGTTTCAAGCATGTCAGGCTTTAAAACTTGTTAGGCTTAAAAACCGTCGGGCTTCTCTGGATCTCCATGCAAAGCCGCATCCAAATAGGCCTCCGGTTTTGCCGGAGGCCTATTTGGGCCCCAGCCCCGGGCCTTTGCTTTATTTAAAGCTTTTAGAGTTTTTTCCGATTTTTAAGCCTTTTTAGAGTTGCACCTTTTTAGAGTTACGCCTTTTAGAGCTTTAGGCGTCTATTCCCTCTCTTTCACTTCTCTTTCAGGTCTATCCCAGATCAATCCTTCGTCGTTTCTCTTTTGCTTTTATCCAGATAATCTTCGCCGCTTCTCTTTCACTTCTATCCCAGATCCATCCTCCGCCAGCTTCTCTCCTACTTCTGACCTTCATCCTTTCCCCTATTAAATAGCGTCACCTTCCTGTCATAGAGGTAAAGCAAGTGGGAGAAAATCAAAAAGAACACAGCCAGCGCCCCGATGTAGGCGAAAACCATCAGCCCGATCTGATCAAAGTCTATAAAGAAATAGGCAAATCTGGTCCTAATCGAGTTGTCGAATGGGGAAACGAAAACATATCCCAGAAGCCCAGCGATTGACGTAAACGCCACGTATAAAAGAGGAAAGATCACGACAAGATAAATGTGCTTGTAGCGCAAGCTCTTTGATTTCGAGAACAGGACAAAGTCCAGGAATCCAAGAAGCGGGGCTATCAGGTGCACTGTCAGGTTTGAGAAGGAGTAAAGCGATGACTCCCCGTTCATTGTGAATTGAAGGGGCGCAAGGATCACCCAGTACCCTACAAGAGTCAAAAAGATGTCGATCCCGACTATCATGCCCAAGACCGGGTAAAACCCGCAGGGGCCCTTGGGTCCCTGCTCTCTGAGAGCCCTTGCTGTTTTTATTATGAGCAATCCAAACAGGGCAACCATCAGCACATTGCTGTCGATTGTGTAGTACATAAAGTAAGAAGGCTTTAGATCTCCAGACCAAAGGCCTATTGTGTCAAGAATCCCCGCAATCGCAAGCAAGAAAGCGGCGCACCTGTAAATGAGCGCAAAACGCCTGTCGCGAATCACCGCCATGCCCCCTATTAATTAAAAAGCAAAAAGAAACGCGCTTTTGATCTCGAACTCAGAAATCCTACTTCAGCGAGTCCATGCTTTTAAGCGTCACCTCAAAGTTGCGGCGCATGAACAGCATCGACGCGGCTTCAAGCTGCTCTAGCGACAGCGGATCGATCTCGAAGGAAAAAATATGCTGTGTCGGAAGCTCAATTATTTGCTGAAGCGCCTTTAGCGCTGAGGGGGTAAGCGGCACCTGCCCGCCAGCCCGGCAATTCTTGCACAGCGCTCCCTCATGCCCGAACACAGCCTCGCTCTCCAATGTCTTCCCGCACTTTGGGCAGTTGAACACTGCTGGCTCTATTCCGCTTAGCTGGTAAAACTTGAACTCAAAAGCCCGCTGTATAATCGCGGGATTTTTTCCCTTGCACAGTTGCATCAGGGAAAGAAGCAAAAGATGCAATACCTCGTCAGCCCCGACTGATTCCATGATCACTTTGTCGCATAGCTCAACCATGCAACAAGCCGCTCCAAACCTGTCTAGGTCCATCCGGAGGGGATAGAAGCTTTCTATCAAATCCACCTGGGTAACGGAGAGCATTTGGCCTTTTTCAAAAAAAACGAAGTCTGAGTATGTAAAAATCTGGGCGCCAGCCATGTACTTGCTCTTGGGCTTTCTGGCGCCCCTTGCGGTAACATATATTTTTCCGCGCTCTTTGAGAAAGAGAGCCAGCCTTTTGTCTGACTCCCCCTGATCATACGCTTTCAGCACTATCCCTCTACCTTTGAACACGCTCAACGCGTTGCGCCCCTCTTTGCCTTGCAATAATCGATATATGCGTCTATGCTTCCAGACCGTTCAAACTTTTTCCAAAATTCTTGAGGCTCCATGATATTCCCCCCGGATTGCAGTATAAGTGCATATCCCAAGGCCCTTGCAAGCCAGCGCCTAGCGCAGACTTCTTTCTGCGCCTTTTTAGGAATTTTGGGATATGCTCTTAGGCTTGCCCCCTCCGGGAAATATATTCTGGCGAAAATTTGCCAGCATTGAATTAGCGGTTTTACGTCCTTTTTGCATGATTTTCGTCACAATCCGGGAAATGAAACAGATATTTTTTTATTCTTGTAACCTAATCCAAGCCCCTGCTCACGCCTTTGACGCGTCGTATCCGAAATGCCTAAGATGAAAGTCGCTGTCTCTCCAGCCTTTGTTGACCTTGACCCACAGCTGCAGATTTACCCTGCTTCCAAGAAGCCTCTCTATATCCAGCCTGGCCGCTGTCCCGATCTCTTTTAGCATCCGGCCCTGCTTTCCTATCACTATCCCCTTGTGGGAGTCCTTTTCGCATACGATTGTCGCTTGCACCTCAACCAGTCCGTTTGAGCCTTCGACTTCTTTCATAGAGGAAACTTCTACCGCTATGCCATGCGGGACTTCTTCGCTCAGCTTCAAAAGCGCCTTCTCCCGTATGAGCTCGCTGGCGATCTGCCGCTCAGGCTGATCTGTCATCATATCCTGTGGGAAGTATCGTGGCCCCTCAGGCAATCTGCTCTTGACCGCCTGCAAAAGCTCTTCCGTATTCTTCGCCTTTATCGCCGAGATCATCATCACCTCAGCAAAGGGAAAGTCCTTGAACCTGTCTATCACCGGAAGGAGATCGTTTGGGCTTACAGTGTCGATCTTGTTAAGCGCCAGTATAATTGGCGCCTTCACTCCCCTCAACTTCTCCAGTATTATCTTGTCGCCGTTAAAGAGCTCAAAGGTCTCGCCGTCAGGCCCTTTTATCTTTTTCAGCCTGGGTTCCACCAGGTATATTACGCAGTCAACCTCGTTCATCGCGTTTAGAGCGCTCTTTACCATATAGGAGCCAAGCTTCGACGCTGGCTCATGTATTCCTGGGGTGTCTATGAAGACCACCTGAAAGTCCTCGCGGTTCAGAACCCCGCGAATTTTGTTTCTTGTTGTCTGAGGCTTGCTGGAGACGATTGAGATCTTCTCCCCGGCAAACAGGTTCATGAGCGTGGACTTTCCCACGTTTGGCTTTCCAATAATGGATACGAAGCCGGAATAAAAAGGGGCCAATATATTATATCCTCTCTTGATGCACAAGCGCTATGCGCTTTGGGATTGCATGCGCTTGGCCTCCGGCCAAGCGCATGTCCGCCAAGAGCGCGCCTCTGGCGCGCCCTTGGCGGGGTGGGTTTTTTGTTTTTGGGTTTTGCTTTTTCTTTTGCCTTTTTCTTTTCAAGTCGCTTGAAGCCTTGATCGCGCTTGCTTTATGCGCTTTGATTAGGCTTGTCTAACATTCCCGCCTAGTTTATCACAAAGCTTGTCCTATTGCTACTAAATCCATCCTGGCTTGTCACAAAACTTGTCCTAACGCTATTAAAACCATCCTAATTTATCACAACGCTTGTCCTATCCGAAAGTATCGCAATAAACGTCTTCCCCTTGTTCACGAGCATGTCGGCGCCGCTTTCAAACTGCCAAACTGTCGGATCCCGGTGGCTGGCCTTGCTCCACTTTATGGGAACATAGCCTCCTCCCGTGGCAAGCAGGCCTGAGCCTTGGCCAACAAGCTTGACGTCGCGCCTTCCTGCGTCGTCATTCGGGATTAGCGATATGGTCGCGTACTGTATAATCACGTTCTCAAAGGCCAGCTGCTCGCCAGTCTGATCGTCAATGTGCGATTTCCCGCCTGTTGTCTTATAGTACTTGTTTGTCGTCACGTCATATGTGAACTCTGAGCTCACATGCTGGGTGTAAGGCACTGTTATCTTTGTCGCTGCCAATGACTGCGCTATCCTGCCCGGGTTCTCCAAGAAGCCGAACCCTAGCTTGTACGTGTCAGACAGGGTTTTTCTGTACTTCAGGTAATCCATTGCCTTTGAAAGGTTGAGCGCGTCAGTGTATGAGCTGTGCTCGTACATTCCGGGCACGTTCACCCTCGCTGGATCCCTCCACAAGTAGACTCCTCCATAAGTCATGCCGTCTAGCCTGTCTATTCGCAGGGCATTCAGAATGTCATACCCCTTCTCGCTTCCTCCGTGATGTATAAACGCTGCGTCGTAATCTAGCGCCATGTCAACAAAGTAATGCCTGGCGCTTCTCACCGGCCCTATCTTCTTGGCGTCCGTTATTGTGAATATGGCCAAAAGCCTCGTTATGTCGCCCTCGGCCAAAACTTCCTCTATAATGTCCGCCTGGGCTATGCCGCTTTGCGGCAAAGCCTTGTTATGGTTGTTTATCATAACCGCGTAAGGCCTCATGTTGTCTTCCCCAATCTCAACTGGAAGCCCCGTGAACGGGCTCCATGCCAGAGCGGGTGTCGGCGTTGGTGTTAGTGTAGGCGTAGGGCTAACGGTCGGGCCTTGAGTCAGGGTTGGGGCAGGCGTCTTAGTTGGCGCTGGAGTAGATGTTGCCTGTACCTCAGGCTGCTCAGTTTGGTACCCTTCCGCTCCCTCAGTTTTGCCTTTGCACGAGGCAGCGCTTATCGCCAATGCGATTAAGGCTAACAGACGAAGAAAATGTCTCATCGGCAGTCCTTCCAATTTGTTGATTAAATTTTTAAGGTTGTTGATTAAATTTTTA
>JAISWZ010000527.1 GCA_031270945.1 Clostridiales bacterium
CGGGTTCTTCTGTCTGTTCATCTGAAATGTCTGGTGTTGGCGCTTCTTCAACTGCTTCCTGGGACGTTGGCACTTCCTCTGTTTCCTGTGACACCGGCGCTTCATCTGTTGCCTCCGAACCTGTTTCCGGGGGCTCTGTTACGGGCGAGGCACCAGAGCTGCATCCTATTACGGCAAAGACTAACGCCAGCGCGACCAGCATCTGAATTACTGAAAGCCATTTTCTCATTAACTTCACATCTCCTGTCTCTTTTGTTTTATAGTCCACGAGCCAGCCATTCATGCTAACGTGTGATAGCTGAGAATTCATTTACCGTTAGGGAAGGGCCCGACTAGCCTCAAAGTCGGGCAGCGATAAACAAATTCTCCATTAAAACTCGTCAGCGCACCCAGGACAAGACCATTATATATCCTAGAGCCAACTCCATGTCAATAGGTGAAGCGATTTTATGCACAAGGATACGAACTCTGTCAGCGAGCGAAAAGAACTGCGACTAAAGCCTTAACATATGGTTATATATTAGCGGAATTTTGCATATGAATTCAATGGATGTTTTGGCTCGCAAACTTAAAGCACTTGCAAAAACCAACCAGGGCAAGCCTTAGGAAACCAGTCAATATTCTGAAGAAATTTATTTGATGAAAAAAATATCTTGCAAAAGTGAAAAAGATGTGGTATAATAATACTTGTGATTTGCCGCAAAAGCTGTAGCGAGCTCTTGCGTAAGAGCAAAGTCGAGCTTCAGCCAACGCGAACCATATGACTCTGCTGCAAATGCCATGTATCAGAAGTCGCATTCGGCCTAAAAACAAGATTTGGCCGCCATATTAGGCTTTTGGCATTGATTAGTATCAGCAGATTTATTCTTATATAGACCGAGGAGGCATGCAATGGGAGCGCCTAATGTTGTGATTTTTTGCAAGTTTTTCGGAGATAGGGTCGGACACACGATTGAGTGGGACCGAAAAACCAATGTAGCTGAAGAATTTTTGCCTGCATTTCCTACCAGGTGGGAAGCAATGGTATCGTTGAATGGCGATGAGCTTACAATCGTGATCCCTAAGGGAGATCCCAAGGATTATGATAAACAGGGCTGGCTCTTGCCAATCATTTTCAAAGGGAAGAAGTGCATAACGGATAACGGTAGCGTGATTTTTGTTGGATTTGAGACTAACTTGACAGGAGAGAAAACTGACTCGACTGTTCGAGTTATATCGGGAATGCTGTAGAGGTTTTGAATATGGAGTTTTTATCGCTACGGAAGCCGGTAAGGCCGCTCCTGGTAACGATATTAAATTCTAAATCAAAGCCCTCAAGTACGCGTTGAGGATTGAAATATCCTAAAAAATATTTCTGAGCGCCGGAAAGTCCGAAGAGTTTGCTCGCGCTTGCCAGTTGAAGCCCGAGACAAGCATATAAATCTCTGCCAGGACTTTTCGGCGCTTACGCGGAGTTTTCCGTTATGCGCTTGGTTGCGATTTGCATTCGCGCCCAAGCCCGTACATAAAATTAAAGAGCGGCAAGCAATCATTCTCCAAACGCTCACAAGCAACAAACATATCACAAGAGCAAATGCATGGCGAGCGTTCAAATCTGGAATCGGTTCTTCATCCCCCTCTAAGCCAACCGGGTTTCGCCAACGACAACCCAATTCCAGCACCATCGCTCGCAAGCAAAGAATACCTCAAGTTAGGAGGGAATAAAACGCATGGCCGAAGCTACATATGATGTTAGCGCTGCGCTAAGCAACATTAGCAGCAACCTGAGCACCATCAACAATAACGTGCTTAGCGGTGTCAGGGATATCGAAGGCGTCCGCAGCGTTGTGGGAACCATCGATGGCAATCTCAAAGCCGTGTCTAGCGAAGTAGACAAACTCGCCAGAGAATTCCACGCCTATGTCAAGATAGCGGAAAACCAGCACAATGTGTCTGTCGCAGAAACCCGCCTTGTAAAAATTCGCCAAGAACTCGAAACAAAGTACGGGTTTCACGCAGATACAAGACGGACTACTATCGGAATCCTTCAAGCTGATGACCTGGAACTGATCCGCAAGGATACGATTGCGACAGCTACAGAAGAGCTTATGCTGTCCGCGCCAGGGTATTGGCTTGCGCCTTGCCTTGTCGCTCTTGCCGCCTGGATAAATGACAAGCCGGAAATTGCAGACCGCGCTATCCGTGAGGCGATCAAGCGCAATGATGAAAAAACCTCGATCTTGTTCGCCCTGATCTGCAGACGCGCGGATAGAAAGTCCGCCAGCCTGAAATGGACACAGCGTTACCTTGCCAACCAGGACGAGGAAAACTTAGACCGCAAATGCGTCATCATACTTGACGCGTTCGCCTCAGGCTTGCTTGGTTCTGACTCAGAAGGCGTTGTGGCAAAACAGCTGGAAGAGTGGATGAGGCGCCTTTCTGACAAAGCTGGTTTTGTGGAAAGGCAAACAAAGCAGTGGTCTGAGGCAATCAACCTAAAACGTAAACCCTTCAATAGCGGATACACCTATCTCCGCAAGTATAGCAAGACATGGCCGAAGCTTCAGTACATCATGGAAGGCGCGTTCCTTCATGGCACTATCTTCAGATACTTTGACAACATCTTCAAGCAGCAGTCTTCTGGAGCGGCGCTCAAAGAGCAGCTAGACGAAATCTTGATGAGCCTTTGCTCCGAGTATGATGACGAAGAGCTTCCCCTTCGCCGCGACGAGAAACTCAATAAGTTTGTCATCGATTACGACGGTGACATGGCTCGCGCACAGAAGAGCATGAAAGTGGAGCAAACAGCGTTTGATGCGCATAAAGACTTTACCCAGCTCCTTACCGACTCGGCGATGAAGCCTGAAAGCTCTCACGCCAGCGTTTCAACGCAAAAGTTTGCCATCGCTCTTTCCCGCGACTGGATCTCCAACGCCTACAACGATGTCGTCGCCAAGAACAGAATGGCAATTCCTGATACAATAGAGATTAACGTCGACAACTTTAATGATAGAACCCGTGACGGAAGAAATGAGAATGAGCTAGTCCAGCAGTTTGAGCAGATGGTCGACAAGGAAAAAGAAGCCGCCCTAGCCGAGAACGTCCTGACAGGCTTCCAAAAGTTCGCGCTGATAGGCGGCATCATTATCGGCGCAATCGGCATTGCAGCCTGCATCGCAGGACAGGTTTTCTTGGGCCTCATTGCTATCGTGGCCGGCGCTGGCCTGATCATTAACCATTTCTCCTCTAAGAAAGCGGTTGAAAACCGCCGCAATGGCATAGAGCAGCAGTTCAGTGAAAAACGCGAAAGCGGAGTCCAGATCATCAGGGCAACCCTGGCAGAGGTCGTAGACTTCCGTTCCCAGTTCGCCGAGAAGGACAAAGAGTCTTCTAAGGTAGTTGACTTCCTGGATCAGATCAAGCCCGAGCAGTATGTTCGTAAACTATCGGAAACAACACGCCGCATAAAGACGGCAGGTTAGACATAAAGGAGATAACCAATGCCAAAATCGATGATACAAGCGGAGAAACCCGCCGCTTCGATTTTCAATGATCCTACCTTCAACCCTGACGCAAAACTCGCCGCCAAAGCCGCACCACCAAGTCCCGCGCCAGTCGAGGCGGAACCCCGCTCAGCATTGGCAATGGGGCTTCCCGAATCCTGGAGCATAGAGCCGCCTACAATGGTCGTGCGCAGAAAAGCGAGGTCTCTGTAATGGCTTTCAACCCGCCAACAATATACGCTGAATGGTCAGAGCTTTTCGACAAGCTTAAAGATAAGACAAATGATGCGGACGTTCTCGCCGCCCTCAAGCAAGGCACAATCGCTTGGCAGTCTGGCGTCGCGGAGCGCTTCTCGCAAAAGTTGATCACCACGATAAACGCCCGCATGAATGCCGCTTCGGATAAGTTCCAAAAAGACATGACTCGCAGCAATGGCCAGGAAGGACCTCTCGTGCAAGCGATCCTAGCCTTGCGCAAAGAGCTGGCGTTTCTCAGCGACGCGATAAGCCTTCCTGCAATTCCAGAAAAGACAAGGGCGCAGTATAGCGCCCTTGTCCGTAACCAAGCGGATAAAATGCAGCAGGCGCTTGAAGAGTCAGCCCGCAAGGAAAGAACAGGCAAGCTGTCGAGCCTTGTCCGGAACCATAAGGTAAACGCATTTTAGATATATTTTCTTGGTTTAAGCCTTTATTATCAGGAGGACTGCCTATGAGCTCGCTTTCCGAAAGCAAGGAGCTATTGCGCCGCTATTCAATAGCCAGGATTCCGTTTATCGCAATAAACACAATCGAGCGAGGCCGGACGCTGGAACTGCTCAAAGA
>JAISWZ010000572.1 GCA_031270945.1 Clostridiales bacterium
ACGAGCGACAGCAAAATGTTCTCAGACGCGAACTGAGCGCATATCTCCTCAACAGCATCCTCAACAGATGGCCATCCATAAGGGATTTCATCTGACAGCATCTGAGCCGCTTGTTCCAACTGCTTTCTTTTCAAAGAACTCATGCTTGCAATTTCCACAGCAATCCCTCCATGTTCACGCCCGTGGCGAATTTGGCCTTGCGCCCAAGCGCTTCGGCCCTTGATCAAAGACATACCCCCAAAAACGAAGATGGTGAACCCATGCGGCAGTCCCAAGGCGATGCGCTATCGCAGAGCTTGCGCAAAATTTGCGCAATAAAAACGCGGGCTTGGGGCATATCCCAAATTTGGGGCTGAGAAAAGCCCGGCGCTTTGGGACATGAACTTGACAAGCGCAAAAGGTTTCCTGCCTATTATACAGCGTTTGCAAAGAACATGTGATACGTTCTTAACGCTCGTTAGGCATCCCATGCGCTTGCTGAGCGCCCTCCCGAATTGCTTGCGGCTAACGCCGGCAACGTTTCGGAGCTTTTCTGGCGCGCCATCGCGGAGACTGCCGGCATGTTGCATGGATAAGCCTCGATGCAATAGATATCCTTCTTCAATTATACAACAAAACCTCAATTTGTCCAAGGTTTCATTTCCTGGTTATTGCCCAGAATCAGCGCTCTTCGGGAATTGCCATCTAATGCATATCTTGGACTTGAAATTTAAGCGCGTGATTCCGGGCTTTTGGGGCTTGTGCAATTTTTTTGGAAGATTAAAATTTGGCTTAAAAAAATTTTAATCTCATCTGATTTCCTCTGATTTCCTCTCCTGTGATTTTCCTCTCCTCTAATTTTCCTTCTTTCGAATCAAAATGTCAAACGCCACAAGCGCCGCCAGTGACAGAAGAGATATGGCGAACGATGCCTTAATGCCTGTCGGCTTGTACTCAAGCAGGATTTCGTGCGCGCCAGCTTGGAGGGGAAGTCCGATAAAGGTGCCCAGGAGCCTGTCGGGTTCATGTTCGGCGCCGTCTACATAGAGGTGCCAGCGCTTGTCATAGGGGATGGTAGCCAGGAAGACGCCATCTTCTTTCGCTGTGACGCTGCCTCTGACCTCTGTGTTGGTCCAGGAAGAGACCTCAAACGGCTCATCTGCCAGCAGCTCAAACGCTTCCTCAAAGGCTTTGTTGTCAAGCTTGGCCAGCCTGACAGTCAAGCTGCCGGATTGGATTCCAAGCTCAGGGCTTGACGCGTCAAAGAATATGGAGAGTATCTGGGCCAAGACGTCCGGCTTCTTCGAGGCCAAGTCCTCCCTGTCGTTTTTCTTTAGAAGGTTTTCAATTTCGACAGAGGCGTGGATCTTTGTTCCGGCCTTCATGTAGCCAAGCTGGAATGTGTCCAGGGTTGTCGGCCTTGCGAGCCCTTTTGACGCGCTCTGGTCTTTGCCGTCATAGCTCCACTCCAGCCTGTACCTGCTTGCCTGGTCTCCTCCAATGTTGATCGCGTATTCGCCGTCCTCTGGCGCGGCCAGCTCAAAGAAAGCCTTGGGCACATCAGAAAATATGGCGGTTTCGTCAACCTCGTACGAAAAGCCGTCTCCTTTTGCTGAAAGCTTCAAGAGTTCGCCTTCAAAGCTTTCAATCGGTACTAGCGGGCCAAAGAGGGGCTTGTTCAGGCCTGTCGCGCGTTCAGCCAACATGTCTTGAAATTTGAACGGAGTCTCTTGCTTCTCCGCGTCCCAATAGAGGATTGAGGAAGAGACCATGAACCCCAAAGGGAGAACTTTTTGGTTCTCGTTTAGGACAACGTTTCCTGATTCTGCTATCTTCTTGAAGTAGCTGGCCCTGTAATTCTTCATGGAATCCCTGTTGAACGAATACTTGACCCCAAGGAACGCGCTTGCCAGAGGGGTTCCAAACCTGTACTCGGCGTTGTTGCTTCCGTTCATGACGCCCAGCTTCCCCAAGAACCCGATTGCGTCTGCATAAGAGCTGATTGAGAAGATGCTTACGCCGTTATACCCGAACAGCTTTCCGTCAGATCTGACCCTGTTGGGGTAATGCTCAGCGCGGTAAAACGCGCCGCTCTTATCGTCAGCGTCTATTTCGGCCTTAAGCTCCTCGATTTGATCCCCAAACTCCAGGATGTACTTGTCTCTAACAGGGGCTTCCTTGTACTCGTTCATGTAGTGGCTTGTGTTTATTCCAAGCTCCAAGACCAGAACCGCAGCCAGGGCTATGGCGGCAACTTTGGGTACGCTGGCCTTTGCTTTTGGGGTTTTCATGCCAGAGCTTTCGTGAGAGTTTTTCCGGTGTTTGCCTGCTTTTGGAATGCCAAGCTTTTTGGGAAAATGGCCTAAAGCGGTTGCGCCTAAAGCAAAGTACAAGAGCAATAGCGCGATGTTGGCAAGCATTGACTCTGTAGTGAACAAGCCAGGCTTTATGGCTCGCTTTACGGGATACGCTATGAACAGGAAAAGAGAAAAAGCGAAAACCCCCAGGCTTGCTGCCGCAAGCCTCCTTTTGGGCATTTGGCTGAGCGCTTCGAACGACTCAACCGCCAGCCTTATCATATAGAAAGAGTAGAGGAAGGAGAGCCTATGGGGCAAGCCGTTTGAAAAGTGGAACCCGTGGATCGCGAAGTCCAGGATCTCAACGCTAAGAAACAGGTATATGACAACAAGGCCTGGCACATATGAAAGCTTTTCTTTTCTCGGTATGTTCGGGTTGGCGAAATAGGCTACGGCCAAAAGAAACGCTGGAACGCTTGCGTATACGTTTGGAGTGCTGGAACCAAACTGGAGGACTGTTGGCGTTTGCAGGAAATAATGCGCAGTCATGAACTTTGCCAAGGAAAAGTAGAAGGCTATATTGGCGCCGCCAACCGTGGCATCATCGCTATATGACGTATAAGGGAAAAAGACTATGGCAGGGACAAGCGCTATGGCGGCCATTCCAGCCGCAAGCAGGGATCCTGCCGCAAACCTCCACCAGGTTCTCTTTAGGGCGGGGACAAAGGACTTTTCCTTGAGCAAGAGGCAAGTGTAGTGAAGGACCGAGAACAGGCAAAGAAAAACGCCTAGCTGATAGTTGAAGAGTATGCCAAGGCCCAGGGATATCCCATACAATTTAATCTTGCCGCTTTCAAAGAGCTTCTCTATCCCAAGGGCGACAAAGGGCAGCATCATAATTGGGGCAAGCCAGTAGTACGTCCAGAAAAAGGCCGCTATGTACGCGCAGAAACCATACATGACAGAGAAGAACGGGACGCTCCATGCATGCTTGGTCTTGTTCTTGATGTAAAAAGAGAAGGCGGCTGCGCACGCCGGAATCTGTATAAGATAAAAAATCATGAACAGCTCTGTGATTGAATTGGGCTTTAGCAAAAGCCCGATATAGATGAGCGGGTTAAGCATTGTGGTGACAAAGCCGAAATAGGCGTCATTTCCAAGCCCGCCTTGCCAAGAGTAAAACAGGCTTCTTCCGGCCTTAATGCTTTGGAGCGTTTCATTTACTCGAGGAACATACTCCGAAACCGCATCCACTTGCAGAATGTGGTTAGGCCCAAACGGGTAAACCCCATAGGCGATGTACAGTGTCAGGAGCATGGCAAAGGCCAGGCCAAACGTCGCAAAAACTGTCCAGTTGCCATTTTGCTTCTCAAAGCTTCCCATAAGCATCCCTCTCTATGCGCCCAAGAGATGGCGCACTGTTCGTTGAAATCATGCGCTGGACTCTAAAAATCATGATATCCCAAATTCAAAGAGGCGCCGCAAAGCCAGGTACGCTTTAACGCGCGGCTTTAGCAACCATACAATAATTTTGGGATGCGCCCTTAAACTAGTATACTTCATCGCTTTATAAATATCAATACCAAGGTGTTGTACACTGCATTTATATGGTATTTCATTGTTTATCCTATAATTAATCCCCCAAAGGGCAAATGTTTTTTAAAAGCAGCAATACTTGCATTCCTTCTGATCTCCTAGAGAGTTGCACAACTCAAACGCTAAATATCCGCCTTTTTCGGGCATCTATGACCGTAATTCTTGGACAATTCAGACCTTAGGATATTAATTTGGTATGCGTTTCTGTAAGTGATAATGATTCATTTGACTTTTTTTAAAAATTTCTTCAATTCCCCCCTTGCGCTGACTCATTATCGATGTTATAATATCACTAAGCAAAAGGGATGTTGTTAACCACCATTTCATCTTAATTCATAGACTTTTTGCTGATCTAGGATTTTTGATTGCTTCAAGAAGAAAGCGCAAAGAGACAGGCTGACTTGACGGTCAATCGCATGCGGCAGTGTCGTTGAATGGGCACTTGTCATTCAAGCAGCTCTGCCATGGATAGTTCGAAAAGATCGCTTTTCGCTCTTGCGCAAGAAAGATCAACCATCCATGCATAAGAAAAATCTTTCAAGAAAGGATGATCGCCATCATGCCCTTCTTAAGGCATGCTCGAAAGCCAACAGCCTGGTTGATGGGGTTAGTTCTTTTGCTGTCCTCTTTTAACATAGCCCAAGCCGCTGAAGCGGCCGCCTACGCGCCTATGTATCAGATGAGAGGCTCAAATGGCATCGCAAATGACTCAGGAAATGTTTACATAGCCTATAATTCATGGGAAATGGCCGCTTTAGCCAAATGGTCAGAAGAGTACAAAGAGAAATTTGCTCCTGAAACCTTGGCTTTGCCTTTTTCAAGCATCGCGGCTTACTCGCAGTTCATAGAGGAATACAGGCAAGGCGATTGGCTCTTGCTTGACACTGTTTACTCACTAAAGGGGATAGAGCCTGAGCTGGAAATACCTATGTCCTTGCTTGAAGGAGCGTCAGTGTCGTACTTGATAAAGGAAGCTTCAAGCGATAGCTACAGGATTGTGGCGTTTAGCGTTGGTGGGGAAAAGTTTGAGTTTGATTTGGTTGCTGAAACTGACAAGCGCCTTAATTCAACACTTTCGCAGTTTGATGAGGCTGAAAAAAAAGAAGAGGCATTATGCCCTCCTGATGACCTGGCATCTGATTCCGGGCTCAGTGTGGCAGCAGAGGAGGTAACCAGTCCTTCAGCGCTTATGATCGATGACAGCTTGGTGTCTGAGCAGGGGCTTGAAGTTGTTCCAGTTGAGGAAGTTCCGCTTGTGGAATCCGATGTCTCAAAAACGTTTTCCGGAGCTGCAGTCAACATTGTAACTGGAGAATCTTTAATATCTGTGATAGATATCAGCGTTCAATCATCAATGAGGTTGATGAGGGCCGCTGCAAGCGGAAGCATTGCAGAATCAGAGATAGCCGATGATGCCGCCTCTACCCCGATTGGAAAATTGTCAAGAAATAACTTCTACTTCTTCCCTGTTACGTTTTACGACTATGAAGAAACCGCAGGAAACGATACAACACAGGTTTCCAGGCATGTCTATCCCAATAACATTGACAGCTACAATTTTAACACGCCTGAGGTTTTAGCCATAAAGTCATATAATGATTACTATTATCGCGGAAATCTGGTATCCAGCTATTTGCTCTTCAATCCTATTTACATGCCAAAGTATCCCAATGTAATTAATTTGGGTGATCAAAACGTGCGACTGATCCCCATCTATGACACTGATTCCAGTTATGGCGGCGGCATAACGCAGGGAATCGCTAAACAGACCTTGCCATCAAACGGATTTCAAGTAAACTTTCGCACCATGAACAACCTTCAATTATTTCCTGCAATAAATGACCCCAGTAAACAAGAGATCTTTATATACGCCAATGACACAAGCGGTGACATTTTGGGAACGCAAGCATCCACAGGCTTGCAATACGCAGAACTTCTAGGGCCATCCGAGCAAACGCCAATGATTAGCGCTTATGCTGACTATAAGATGCCTTTTCGAAAAGGAACAGGCGCACTTGAAGGGTTCTATGTTTACGATAGCGACGTGGATCAGGTTCACATCGACAAGGCCAAAGTTAATAAAGAAATGAACTATCAAACCATTAAGCAAAACGAAACAAAAGGATTGTTTCCATTTAACGGAAGCAACTCCGAAAACAACAAGAAATACAACTTTGGCATGACCATGGATTTGAATTTCGCTTTGCCAGTAGAAATCACCGAGAATCCCATTGTCTTTGAATTCACTGGCGATGATGACCTTTGGGTTTACCTTGACAACGAATTAATCTTGGATATGGGCGGCCTTCACAAAAAAGCGTTGGGACAGATCAACTTTACCGACAAATCAACGCGAATTGTCAATGATGCCGACGAATATTACAAAAGAAACATAACCAAGATTGATGAAAACGGGATTACTCAAGATCTAGGCTCTCCAGTTATAACAAGCAGCTTTGATATTGACCAGTCCATACAGATCCATAATTTAAAAATATTCTATATGGAGCGGTCGCCAACTGATTCTAATTGCAAGATACAGTTCAATATGCCAATGTATATAACTCTCAGCAAAGAAACTTACCCAGAATATTTAACCAAAGATTTTCAATTTACTTATGAATACGCTCGAGACAAAGGAAACATTTCATCTAGCGATATAACAAATGCTGATATTACATGCGTTCCGATACCGGACATCAAGTCAGGAGAAAGCGTAAACCTGCCTTTGCCTATCAATTTTAAAATCGGAGACATAATTTGGATTCGTTTAACCGAACAAAGTTCTCGTGGTTTTCCCTCTACAATATACAGAGGCTCCATCCTGGATGAAACAATAGTATGCAATAATACAAGTTTGACAACAGGCTGGTTTAAATATATGTATGGGACGGCAGAGCAAATAACCTGCTTGAACTATACGCCCGATCCAATAAAACTTGTAAAATACGACTACAATCATCCCACAAGAACAATACCCAATATCAAATTTAACTTGTATGTTAAAGACAGCTCCAGCGATTATACACCAGTAACGTATAATTCAGGTAGCGTCGTCGTGCTCAATACTACCGATACCTATTTGAGTTTTGGAAGCAATCCGTATTTGAAGCCTAACTCAAAATATAAGCTTGTAGAAGTCAGAAATGCAGAATCAGCCATCTACATGCCGCAAGAGCCAATATATTTTGAGACAACAGGTTCCTTGAGTCCAAAGATCAAATGCGTTACGCAAGACGAAGCGGCTAAAAATATAACCTACCCTGTAGATAGCGGCGCTTCCCTGTATCAGCTTGAATATACAGGCCTTTATGCTTATGCTACCGAAGACGGGAAAGAGCTTCGCATATTCAACAAACTAAAATCCGCAAGCATAACCGTCAAAAAAACAATCGACGAGGACGGATATCTTGTGCAAGGCAATCCAATTTTCACATTTAAGCTTGAACGACTAAAAACCGCTTCTAATGGATCTGAAGTTGTAGAAGAAGTTAGGTACAAGACTATTGAGTTTACTGACAGCACAAAAAAAACATTAACCTGTGTTTTTGACAACCTTATTCCTTTGCGCAAATACAGAGTAACAGAGCTAACAACAATGCGATACAAGCAACAAGAAACACCTGATGCATTTATTTTAGGAAACCTAACAGATGACGAAAGTGAAATTTGCAATTTCAATCCAACCGTATCATTCAATAACACCCGATTTATTAAACTTATTTAAGTGATACCGACATTAAAGTAAACAGTATAAAGTTGCCTACGCCAAGCCTTGTTCCAGAAGCTCCCAAAGCGACAACAGTTAGATATTGGAGATATGCTAACGGTCAACTCTGTCATTTAAGTTCTTATGACCGTTCCGCTATTGATGGTGAAGATTATGTTATTATCCCTGATAATGTATCCCAGGCTTTTGATAAGCCGGTATATCTCTTAAACATAGACGCAGACGAAAATTCATTATCTAACATTTCGGCAACCAGTTACAAAGATCTTTCAAGCAAGCTTCCAAGCAATAGTATGTTTCGGCCTCTTCAAGCAATTGGCCCTATAACTGAAAATTCAAGAGATATTATTTTCTGTAGCAGCTTGGACAGCCCAATAACTAATATTATAAATTCTCCGGATAAAATTCCTGTGTATATCTATAAATTAATAGAGCAAAACAAAAGTACTTGGATCCATCTTTTGCATCATATCGAGTATGTAGATGTGCCTACTGAAACCGCTCCAATAACAATCACGATACCAGACGCTTATAAATCATATTTGTTGCCCGAAAACACTTCAAGAATACAACTGCATCCCAGCCATTATGCCAACGCAAATGAATACATTTACACTAACGACGGTTGGAAAGATATGTATCCCTATAATGATTTCGATGCATGGATGACCTCGCTTTCGAGCACTCAATATCAAGATACTATCACCATCAATAGTGTTGGTACATTGGGCTATCGAGCAATATACTATAGATCAAATTTGGAGATATACGACGCATTGGATGACGGCTCAACTGTAGCCTTAAAAAACCAAAGCAATCTCAGCGGCTACAATAGTATCGTAGTACCCGACAATGTGATTTCAGCATATGTTCTCAACGCTTCACAAGCGCAAATTTTAAGAAACAACTTAAGTGGAGAAACCTTAAATTATAACACAGGAACATTTGTGGAATGGATGCAAAATATCACGGGTGATTATGCAAAATATTGGCCAAGTTCTACAATTGCTTTCAGTGCCCTTCCTCCAGGCGGTCTTGTGCTGTATCACTATTCAGCGCTCCCAATATATTATGCAGAGGTTAACCCAAGCGACAGAGCATGGGTGCCTTTAATTTACCAACCACAAATTCTAAACGGCAATTTGCAGTTGCCAGATAATATTATTAAGGCATATGTGCTTTCACCCAGTGATTTCAGTTCTTTAAAGTCAAGCGGCGTCTCGAGTGGCGGCTGGAACTCATACCATTTTGTGCATACCTTTGAAAAACATAATTCTTTCTATGATTGGATTGAATATTATTACAATCCAATAAATGGGTACGAGCCAAATCAAGTCATAAATACTGCGACGATTGCTCCAGGATCAATGATTATCTATCAATACAACAACGATTACAAATACAAGTATTATACAACTGGCGCTACAAACAATGGCTGGGTTGAGTTTAAAGCTACTTCGATAGAATCGCTTTCTCTCTCAAGCGATATATATCAAGCATATGTTTTGTCTCCACAAGACGCCCAAAGCTTGGAATCTGCAACTCAAGACAATGGCGGCAAGAGTAGTGGCGGCTATGTGAATTATCTCCAAGAATCTGTTGATGGTCTAGAGAGCTGGATTGGCAAGTATTATACTTCCAAAAAGTATCAATCAATGTCCACAATTCCTTTAAGCGTACTTGAAAGTGGAGGTCTTGTAATCTTACAAAACAATAGAGATGTTAAGGTTACAATATACAGCACAAATTCTTCAAATCAATCGAGCGACAGTGAAGGCGTAGCTTGGACTTGGTTAGAATTTTCAAGTGAAATAAATAATTTTTCCATTACCAACTCTAAAGAAATAGTTTATACAGTGCCTAGCAACGTAATCGCAGCTTATCTTTTTCCAGCAAATTCTTATGACCGTCTTAACTATAATAAGGCAAATAATATTACTAATGGTTTTGATACTGGATTTAAACTTGATGGTTGGAGCACTGGGGGATGGATTAGATACCTGACTGGAAGCAACTTGGAATTATGGCTTAACGAATACTATACAGGTTTCACAAAATTTAAGCCTGGAGAGAAAATAATTGTAAACTACACGTCACGAAACGATCCTTTAATCCTTCTCCAAAAATAACGTAAATCTTTTTGCGCTTGTTCGGACTTAAACATCCGAACAAGCGCATGGGAGGCGATAATTTTCTGATATCCAAAATTTGCAATTTTTTAAGCGCGTTAATATTGCTTTTCATAATCTTTTTTACAGGCACCATCCTAACTCTTCAGCTATTAGGCTATAAGCCTATGTCAGTGCTTAGCGGAAGCATGGCACCAAAATATCAAGTAGGCGACTTGGTTTTCATCAACACCAATGCCCCGATTGATGACATATCAATTGGAGGGGTTGTTACATATCAGTCAAGCGCAGAATCAGTCATAACACATCGAGTCGTTTCAATCGACGAAGCGAAAAGAGCTTTTAGAACCAAGGGAGATGCAAATGAAATTGAAGATCTCTCGGATGTTTCTTTCGATCAGTTCGTTGGAGTCCCATTCATCCATATACCTAAAGCCGGAGATATCTTAATGAACTTAACTTCTCCCAAGTATATTGGAATAGGACTAATTTTCCTTGCGGTTATAATAACGCTTTTCATTGTTCCTGTTCTATTGGCGCCTGAAAGCAATCAGGCATCAAACCCGAACGGCAAAAGCGCCAATCTAATGCCGCAAGATACACGAGAAAAGGGGATGAGAGAGGAGCAACGGCAACCATGACATCTGTTGTAAAGAACAAGGTCTTTATTCTTGCCATTGCAGTTTTTCTTCTTGCCGCAATAGCTATCCAAGGGAGTTTAGCGTATTTTCTAGCCAAATCTCCAATAGCTGAGAATGTTGTGAGCTTTGGAGAAGTTAAAATGGAAATTTTTGAGGAAGATTGGATAGGAGATGCAACTGTTACCCCTGGAGCAACCATTCCTAAAAATCCATCAGTAAAGAACACAGGTTCAGTTAACGCTTATATTAGGCTAATTGTATCAGGAACCGAAAATTATACTTTAGATTATAACTTAGAGTATTGGAATCAAGAACCAACAAATTCTGGCATTTGGTATTACAAATCTATTGTATCGCCAGGCAAAAGCACTGTTCCGCTCTTTACCAAAATTACATTGAATCCAAGCTACAATGGAGATAGGTACGATTTAGATATAGTTATTTATGGCGAAGCAATACAAGCCGCCTTTGTAGATAACAAAGCGGGAACAGGTTCAGCCGCAAACGCAATAGATGCATTCAAGATTTTCGATAAATCGAAATAACTTTTCACTTTAGAGAGGTGTAATATAAAATGAAAAAAAGACTTATCTTAGCAATTATTGCTTCAATTCTCGTACTCGGACTCACAGCTGGAGGTACAATAATGTACTTCTATTCAACGTCAAATATTGCTACAAATACAGTTGATTTGGGAAACTTGAAAGTTCAGATTTGGGAAAAAGGCGGTGTTCCAACACCAATACCTACACCCTATGAAACCGGTAAAGATAAAGAAAAGTTTGAAGAGAACCGATTTGAGTTAATTGAAGATAGCGGAGAACTTTACACCATCGGTGGCCCTTATAAAAAATACACCGAAATAGCTGGCGATAAAACTGGTATACAATACGATTATATAGTACCTAATGGTTGGATCATTAAAGATCCTATTGTAAAAAATTTAGGTTCTACTGTAGATTCTTATATAAGAGTTAAATGCACAGTGGAAGTTTATGAAATAAAAGTCAGCCAAATTCCGCCTTCTCCATTAAAAGTAGCGGATTTAATATCTGCAAAAGTTAAGGATACTTCTCTCTATTCATTGCTTCTGCGGTTATTCAACGAAGTAAATGTTAATCAAACCTGTTGGGAGTATGTTGATGCATCTGACGAAATTAACTTGGCAGGGTATTACTACTATACCGATGGAGACTGGAAAGACAATAACGTTCCCCTGAAAACACTCAAAGCACCTGCTACTGGTAAAGAAAATGCAACGGAACGCATCTTTGGCCCAGAAATCCATATTCCGAATTTCATAGATGACGAAGCTGAATTTTTACAAAATTATACAATTAAAGTGAAGTTAGAAGCTGAAGCTATTCAATCAGCCTTTAATAGCGAAGCATCAGCAACAAATTTGACAACCAAATCCGGTTGGGAAAAAATATTCAAAGATGTAAGTGCCGCAACTCCCGATATCACTCCTACTCCAACGCCGGAACCAGCGCCCTAATATTAGCCGCTCTTCAAGTTGACTCTGAGAAAGGCTAAATACTATGAGAAAAACTAAATTATTTCTTTCCATTGCGGCGACAGCTTGCACTCTCGCCCTCTCCATAACAGGCACCCTAATGTATTTCACTGCTGAATCGCCTCAAGCTGTCAACGTCATTTCATTAAAGGGCTTAGAGGTATTCTTAAAAGAAACCGGCGCGAATTCAGTAGTAATGCCTATTGATGAAGACAATAAAGGCTTGAGTTATGAGAACGTAACGCCAGGTGAAACGCTTGTCAAAGCGCCTCAAGTATACACAAGCACTTCAAGTGTCACAGCTTTCATCAGGGTCAGCTTTAGCTTTTCTTGGTTTTCTCAAGATGGCGAGACGCCTTTTGCAGGCTCTGGCGTGAATGAAGCAAACACCGCTATACTAAACAATCTAGCATCTCAGCCCTATACAAATTGGCACTATGAGAATGGCTACTTCTATTATGTCATTAATAAAAACGATACTTCTAAATCACTAAAGGAATTAGCCGCAGGCGGAGTAACAGACCCAATTTTCGAAACCGTAACGATCCCGGCAGATCTTCCAAACGAAATGCAGCATAAGGTTCTCAAGATAAACCTCAAAGCTGAAGCAATCCAATCAGCCGGTCAGACGCAAAATGGCACTAGCGCACTAAACACCTACTTCGCGCAATTAACGACTCCGTAAACCTATATACGCAGACGAAATCATCTAAGAATCTAATTACGGATCACGCTCGTCAGCAACCTTTGATACGAGTGAAAATCGCAATTCTTTTCGCTCACAGGTACAACATGTCAACTTTAAGGATAAACCTTAGCATTCCCTACTTCACCAGCCAAAATCCAAGCCAGTCTCATTCAAGCTTGAGGCAGCGAGGAGGAGTGTAATGAGAAAATCAATAAAAGAAGCCATTTCGGTTGCGCTCTGCATCATGATTCTTGCCCTGTCTGCCCCAACTTCAGGCTGGGCCAGCCAACCAAACGGAATGGACTTCTTTGGCAGCGGAGGGACTCCCGCCTGGAGCTTCACCAGTGACGTCCAAGTATTTGGAGACATCCATGACTTCTTTGGTTCTGAAGCCAAAGACCTGACGCCTGGCGACACGATGGTAAAGAACGTGCAACTCCGCAACTACTCCTCGAACTCCGCTGTTTTCGGAATGAAGATGACCCCGGTTGACCAAAATCGCTCAACCGATCTAGCTTCCAGCGGCAACTACGGGGACAAGACGGGAATGGAGCTTCTGCTGTCAAAGATCCAAGCGACTGTAACATATATGTCAAATGGCAACCTTGTTCAGATTTACAATGGCCCGCTGCGGGGCAGCGCAGAAGGCGGCTACAGCTCAGAAGGCATAGTGCTGGGCACTATTGAGCCCCAAAGCTATGGTGATCTCCAGGTTAAGCTTGAAGTTCCCATTAGCCTTGGAAACGAGTACGCCAATACCCTGTGCGCAGTGGAATGGGTGTTTCTTGTTGAAGAGCTGGAGGCTGTTCCAACCATTACAGTTACGCCTTCGCCTGAGCCTACCCCGTCTCTGGAGCCTACTCCGTCTCTAGAGCCTACTCCGTCTCTGGAGCCTACTCCGTCTCTAGAGCCTACTCCATCTCTAGTGCCTACTCCTAGCTCAGTTCCTTATCAACCGCCTTCATGGGATACGCCATACGTTCCTGTTTATGATCCTCCGCAAGCGACGGCAGCGCCACCATCTGAAGAGCCTGAAGAAGAGCCCTCTGAAGAGCCTTCCGAAGAGCCTGAAGAGGTGCCTCCTGAAGAGCCTGAAGAAGTTCCGCCGCCCGACCAGCCGCCTGAAAACTCGCCTCCTCCAGTTATAAGCACTGGTTCTATAGAAGACGCTTCTCCTGACGAGCTAAATTCAAACACTGGAGGAACCAGAGATTCCGGCTACAACTCAGGCAACACAACCTCATCAACAGATTTATCAAACCAATTGATTGTTGTTACTGGAGGCGGTCTCAGCAACTTGCCGCAGACAAGCGGACTGAAAACATATTCGCTGCCAGCGGCCATAGGATTCGCATTCTTCTCTTTGCTCTTGGCCCTGACTTTCGTCAAGCGGAAAAAGAAGAGTGACGAGGATTAAATACAGGCACCCAGCCTTCGGGCTTCAGGGCGCATTCCAGATTTTCTTATTCCACGGGAAAACCAGGATAAGTCATTGCCGGATTTTCCAGCGCCTTGGCCAAAATTACGGGATGCGCCCTTATTGACATACGAGTAGCGCAAATGTTAAAGAATGGCTCAATTTCTTAGTGTCAAAAGTCACGGTGATGCTATAGTGCGCGAGATAAAATTCAAATCTTTTCGCCCACTGACATTACGTCAGACTTTTGAGGATATGCGAAGCCTATCAATCCAGATCTTAAGCCTTGAACTCAAGCTTGTCAAGCAATCGATGCTTGGGCTTGGTTCAAGGCTTGCGCCTTGTGCGAGTATTTTTTCTTTTTGCTCACTAAGAATCAATAAGTGCATATCTGTTGCTAGGATAAATGCAAACTTTCCAATATTTTTATCAATGCGATATCAATACTTGCTCTCTTTGTATACAATGCATTATAAAGATCAGAAAAAAGGGGGCATGCATTCTTCTTTTCCACTTTGGCGCTGGCGATAATTGTTTCTTTGTTGGCCATAGTTGCCAGTTTAAAATCCATACGCCAGCTTCGGCTGTCCTTGCCTACAACATGTCCTGAACGCTTGCCTTTTGGTTAACGGGTTTTGAGCACTTTTTATGTCAAAGAGTCCGTCAGAACATCCCAGGATATGCCCGGCATGAAGCTCTGCCAGGAGAGCCCACTTTAGCAATGTCAAATAATAGCATAACCAAAATTCCTGCATTGGCGTTGAAAAAGGCATGCGATGCTTTAACGCGTGGCTTTTCCGAGCCCTAAGATTAATTTTGGAATATGCTCTAAAGCAAAAAGAGCTGCGCTTTTGCTTCAGCTAGCGGAATGTCTATTTCCTAAGTTTGACTATTCCAGCGAGCGAAAATAACTACACTTTTCGATCACGTTGGAGTATAATGCTAGAAGTATACATATGCCTTCCGCTTGTGAGCTTCAGATGGAGGTGATAAGAGCATATCCCAAAATTATATCCGAGGCGCCGAAAAAATCCGGGTGTTTGCTCGCAGAAGCCCGAGCAAACTAGTTGAAGCATTCGCCAGGATTTTTTCGGTGCCATTTCGGAATT
>JAISWZ010000701.1 GCA_031270945.1 Clostridiales bacterium
TGCTACCACCATTCTCAAACTCCGTGCCGGCCGTCCACCCCGCCCTCCCCCCCCCCCCACGCCTCTTTCTGCCCCCGCAGGGGGCAGAGGGGGGTGGGGTTTTAGGGCTTTGGAACGCGGAGTAGTCAGGAAGTAGTAGGCGGGATGAGAATGGCACGAGATACGCAACGTTAAGCCTTTGCCTGTAAGAAAAAAATCGCAAACTCTCAAAGCTTGATTCGCTCGTTTTTATATCATAAAATGCTAAGCATACAGAGACTTATATCGAGCGCCGCTTTTTAGGGTTTCCAGGCTTGTCTCGCCGAACGCCTTGCCACTCCCGCCCCGTCTTCCTTGCCATCTATCCATCCTATCTTCAGGATCCGCGTTCAGGAATAAAGCTAGCCGAGATTGGCAAAATAAAAGCGCATCCATATTGCCCCAAGCGTTTTGGGCAGCGATACAGCTCAGAGACCCTGCAAAAGAACCATTTTCATAAAGCCGGAACGGTTCAAGGGTTAAGCCCGGAAATCCTGGCAACCCTCTAACTAAGAATTCATTCTTGAAACTTGGCTATGGAGATAAGCATGAGTCTGGCATATGATGCATAATAAGCGCATATCCCAGGCTCGAAAAAGTAACGCGTTGAAGCATCGCATAACTTTGGCGATTTGCCCTTGAACATTGGGCAAACGCTATTCTTCGCCCTTTTTGGTATTTTGGGATATGCGCAAGGCGCAGCCTACGATGGTTAGGCAATATTGCCGCAAAGCTGCGCCAAGCCAAAACGCGAGGAGTGAAAAGCCATGGGAAAAGAATTCAAGGGGATCAAAATAGGGCCGGCTTGCCTTGTAGCCGGACCTTGCCTGGTTGGGGGCGCCATGGCCTTTTTGATCGGCAAAGCATTTCGGTACGCGGGAATGATCTTCAAGAGGGATACCGGCAACTTTATCGAGACTCTAGGCGCGGAAACGCCGGAGATGGCGATATTGAATGATGAGAAGGAGCGCATGGGGGAAGAGCTTTCGAAATGGTCAAAAGAGGCGCCAAGCAAAGAGACTTGGATGGACTCCCATGACGGGCTGGCGCTTCACGCGCGAGCGTTCATCCAGGAAGAGCGGTCTGCCAAATGGGCTATTGTTGTCCATGGCTATGCTGGATCCGGCCTTGACATGCTGAAGGTCGCAAAGCGCTTTTACGGCATGGGCTTTAACGTCCTCCTGCCTGACCTTAGAGGGCATGGAGAGAGCGAGGGAGTCTGCGTTGGAATGGGCTGGCATGACAGAATGGACATCCTGGGATGGGCTTGCGAGACAGCAAGAAATGAGCCGGATTCTGAGATAGCGCTGTACGGGCTCTCAATGGGCGCGGCGGCGGTTCTCATGGCTTCAGGAGAAGAATTGCCTGAAAACGTGAAGTGCGTAGTCGAGGACAGCGGCTATACCTCAGTGGTTGACGAGTTCTCTCATCATCTGAAGGAAACCCTTCATCTGCCCAAGTTTCCGATATTAAACACTGTAGGCGCGTTCTGCAGCATTTGGAATGGCTTTTCCATAGCTGAAGCCTCCGCTGTCAGCCAGATCCGCAAATGCAAGACGCCGACGCTTTTCATCCACGGAGGAATGGACACGCTTGTGCCGGCTGAGATGGCCTTCGAGCTATACGAAGCCGCCAGATGCCCAAAAGAGATATTCATAGTGCCCGAAGCCGGGCATGGGGTGTCAGAGTCTGTTGCCAGGGACGCATACTGGGCCCGCGTAAAAAGGTTCATCGAGGGATGCCTTGAAGGCGGGAACGGGATATGGGCGCAGACAGAAAAGGCTGGTTGTTGAGCGCTTGCCACTATGTCAAGCAATTAGGAGATCACGCGCCATAAAGCAACTATGAGATCATGCGCCTCAAATTGCTAAAGCATACGCTTTAGTAACTATCAAAAAGCATATAAGAGATCATATCCCAGAATTCCCAAATCATCTGATTTGACAGCATTTGATACATTTTGCAACCCGTGAGATTAAAAACAAAACAATGTCTTGCAAAATCCTTGTCCCAGCAATATAATTAAAGCAATTGGATATCAGCGGCCAGGATGCCCAGCATGTCATGCCAGCGCGAAAGATGGCGAGCTCGAGAAGAATCGTGTGCAGGGGCTGCAATAAAAGTTTTGAAAAATGCCTCATATGATATAATTCTTCTTGAAAAGCGTCCGCTGACGTGATATACTAAACAGCGACATTGTGTGCATGTCACAAAATTCAAAAAGGCGCTGAAAATGTTTGCTTAGAGCATATCCCAAAATTAAAACCGAGGCAACGTAAAAGTCGGGTGTTTGCTCGCGAGAAGTTGAAGCGTTCGCCAGCATTGCGGAGTTTTGGGATATCCGATTGTTGCTCAAGGGCAAGCAACGCGCGTTTTGGTTTTGGGCAATGCGCCAGGCGCATACTCCAAAAATTTAAGCGGGCGCCTGGGGGCTAGATTGGCTGAGGCATATAAAAACTGCTCTAGCTGATCCTGAGTCCAGGCACCCGGCGCAACGCGCTGGCAAGAGAAATCGTCTTTGCTTGCCGCTTGCGCCGAAAGCGCTTAAGCGCTCGCCAAGAGCGAAAGCTTGCAAGGGGAGTGGCCAACATGGATAGCATCACCTCTAACGTCCAGGTGATCAAGGAGCGCATTGCCGAGGCCGCTCTCAAGTCGGGCCGAAAGCCTGAGGATGTTCTTTTGGTCGGAGTGACAAAGACCATAGACATCCCTAGGATCGAAGCCTTAATAGGCGCTGGGGTCAGGGACTTGGGCGAAAACAAGCCCCAAGAGCTCTGCTCCAAGCATGCCGCGCTTGGAAGCGAAATTGGCTGGCACTTGATAGGGCACCTGCAAACGAACAAGGTCAAGACAGTGATCGGCAAGGCGAAGCTGATCCATTCTGTCGACAGCCTGAGGCTGGCGGAGGAAATCGACAAAAGGGCCGCAGCGCTTGGAAGCAAGGCTGAAATTCTCCTGGAGATCAATATTGCCGGGGAAGACAGCAAGCACGGCATAGCGCCCGAAGATGCGATCACTTTCGCCCAGTCGCTCCAACATCTGACAAGCATTAAGGTCAAAGGCTTGATGTGCATAGCGCCTTATGTCGAAGAACAAGAGAATAATCGAAAATACTTCGCAAAGTTAAGACAACTTTTTCTTGACATAGGCGAGAAGTCATTTCATAATATAGAAATGACGGACTTGTCCATGGGAATGACTGGCGATTATCAGGTTGCCGTCGAAGAAGGAGCTACCATGGTGCGCGTGGGGACAGGCATATTCGGCCCCAGGCTCTAGTCCCGAGCGACAGCTCAGTCACGGCTGCAGTTTACATCATAGATCAGAAGCGCGTTAGAAGTTGGCGAGAGCAAATTCGCCAGAAAAATCTTTCGCGCTTTGGCTGGGGGGTGTTGCCCGATTCGTCGGCAACAAGCTGGAAGGCCTTTTGATGGAGCTTTTGAGGCTCTTTAAGGCTCTAATAAAGGCCAGAGGCATTTAAATATTGAAAGGCCCGCTTGGCGGGCAAACCTGAAAGATCGAGGGGCTGAAATCGCCGCGGCGCCTTGGGATTGAGGGTGAAAGGCCGCTTGTTGAAGCGGCGTCCATGGAATCAAGCGAAAGAAAAAACGCATCCCGAAAAGGGCGCAATTATGTTCTTGCATCGGGACGCGCAAAACCAGGAGCAATAGGGCCGCCAAGAAGAAACCAATGGCAAGCAAATAGAACCGAGAAACGAAGCGCTTCCCACGCTGGATTCCCAGCAAAAGACGCAAACGAGGTGCGCCTAAGCCTCTTGTCTTTAGGGATTTGCTAAGCGCATATTCTAAAATTTCTAAAGTGGCGCAGCAAAAGTTATGCGATGCTTTAACGCGTGACTTTTGCAAGCCATAAGCTTAATTTTGGTTTATGCGCTAAGACATGTTTACGCTGCTGTTGAAACAACCTGCCTGGCCTGTCTGAAAAGATAGCGCAAGCGGCAATCAAGGCGCGTTAGACGCCTGAGGCCTCAAAGCGCGAAAAGGTTTGGCGGGACTGGCGCCCACGTAGGGCGCCTAGAGGGGAAACATTCGACTCTACCGAAAACAGCGCACAACAGGAGGAGAATGTTTTTATGAACATCATGAAAAAGGTGCATGACCTTCTTCTTGGAACAGACTTTGACGAAGAGGATTCATACGAGGAGTTTGAAGAGGACGTCGAGGAAGAGCCCAAAAGGGAAAGGCCCAGAGAAAGCGCAGCCAGGTTCGAGTCCGCTCGCGGGCACATGAAGGCCGAAAGCAAGATAGTCAGCATCAAGAGCGGAGCGTCGGTGTCAGTGATGGTCACGAGCCCCAAGAACATCGAAGACGCGTCGCCCGTTTGCGATTACGTCAAAGACGGAAACATCTGCGTTGTCAACCTTGAGGGCGTAGAGTTCGGCCCTGCCCAAAGGATAGCAGACTTCCTGAGCGGCGCCGCGTACTCTCTCAATGGGGAGATCCAGAGGATAAACAACAACATCTTCATGATCGCCCCCGCGAATGTCCCTGTAAACGGAGACATCACAGAAACCGGAACGGCAAGCATCCTTCCATGGATAGCGTCCAGCTTCAAATAAGCGGGCCCATAAGCCTATCTCGCGAGTGGGCCGCCTTGGAGGTTAATCATGTCCACAGCGAGAATGGTGGTACAAGCGTTCTTTTACATTATTTACGGTGCCTTGTTCATTCGGGTCATTTTGTCCTGGCTCAATCTTAACTCCAATCCGTTTTCGGATCTGATTTATGCCATCACAGAGCCGATACTTGGCCCGATACGAAACGTGATCAGCAAGTCTCCACTGGGAGGGCCCGACATGATGCTTGATCTTTCACCTATTGCCGCCTTCCTGCTGATATCGTTCGCAAGGAACCTGCTTCTGGGAATATTGCGATAGGGCATATCCCAAATGAAAGATTTGCATAATGCAAAGCCGCCATTTGGGATATGCATTATAGATCAAAAAGACGCAGATTCACGCTGGCTTCTAAAGCCAGAAAGCCTTAGAGCAACCAGGAGAATATCAATGAATAGGCAAGATATGCTAAAAGCGTTTCAAACGCCGGAAGAAAAGCTTTTGTTCTCAAAACTTTTGGACCGGCTTTTTTTGTGCCAAAAAACAGTTAGTATAGTCTTTTCGGAGTTCGTCTCGCCAGCCCAGACAGAGAAGTCCATGTCTCTCCTGCAGGGCAATATAGACGAGAAGATATTCGCCTACGGAGGCGCTCCGGGGTGCGAGCGCCAGGTTATTGGGTTTGCCCCTGATCACCTGGAGCTTGGCCCAAAGGACTTTCCCATAGCAAAACTTAAGCTTGAGTTCAGCGAGCGATCCGGCAAGTCGCTCTCACATAGAGATTTCCTAGGATCCCTTATGGGGCTGGGGCTTGACCGGGGAAAAGCGGGAGACATATTGGTTGAAAAAAGCCAGGCTTTCATTTATGTGAAAGACGACATAGCGGACTTTGTATGCGGAAACCTGCAAAAGGTCGGAAAGGCGACAGTCTCATGCTCCATGGCTGATGACGGGCAGGAAGTGTGGGAAGAATGGCCTGAGCTTAGGCCTGACGATTCAGAAATGCTTGACGTGGCTGTTGCATCACTGCGCATAGACGCCGTAGCAAGCGCTGTATTCAACGTCTCCAGAGGCAAGTCCCAAGAGCTGGCTGAAAGCGGAAAGATGTCCGTCAACTGGGCTCCGGCGGAGAGCCAGTCAAAACAGGTTAAGCCTGGGGACTTCTTGTCAGCCAGAGGTTTGGGAAGAGTGAAGATAGTTGAGGTTCTTGGAGAGACGTCCAAAGGCAAGCTTAGGGTAAGAGTGCTTAGATATCGCTAATCCTGGAGAAAGCGCACCGCCTCTTCTGTCAAGCCGAAGCTGGCCCTCCAGAAGCCTGGCGTCTCATGAACACACACTCTGGGCATGCAAGCCTTGAACATAAAACCGCCTCCGGCGAAACAAGCCACAGAGCAAGGCATGCCCAAGCGCTTAAGCTCCCAGTCCGCTAGGATGGGGGCTCTTGATCTTTGGCGAAAAAAGTGCTCATGAATTTCCCGCTCCAGCTCAGTCATCTCTTTTAATTTAGGACTTCGAAGCGTTTTGCAAAGAAAGCCGCGCATGCCGACCGGCGCCACAAGCGCCAGCTTTTCAACCATCTCTGGATGCCTCGCGGCGAATTTGGCGGCAAGCCAAGCGCCCAAAGACGATCCGGCAACGCAAGCCTTGCCTATCTCAAGCCTCGCAAGCGAATCCAGCAGCCATTCCGGGTAGTCCTCAGAGTCCAACGGGAACTGCCTTTCCTCGCTCCATCCAGGCTCGCCTGGCATATCCAGCGCGTATACCCTGAACTTCCCTCCAAGCGTTTTCATATCCTTTAGCCACATCGAAGAGTTTGCGCTCTCGGCATGAAGAAGAACCAAAGCGGGAGAACCCGGGTTGCCGCAAGCGATTGCAAATGTGCTCCCGCATAGCGTCTTTAGCCGCAGCCTCTCCAACCCGGCGAAGCGTGACAAGAGCTTGTCATAAGTTGATATTATCGCTCTTCTGCCTGTTTCCGACTTGAATGAGGTCATGATCCCTTGCTTTCCCAGGCGCAGGCCCGTTGAAGATCGCTCTTGGGGAGCGCATAGCGTTAAAGCATATCCCAAAATTATATCCGAGGCAGCGGAAAAATCCGGCGTTGAAGCTTTCGCCAGGATTTTTCCGCTGCCATTTCGGAATTTTGGGATATGCTCTAAAACAAGCCGCAAGCGCAGACGCTTGCGGGGCGTTTTGGAGCATTCTCTAAAGCCAAAAGGCCTTGCGGGCTCAATCGCAGGGCTTTCCCAGCATTAAATTTTATTCGAGGATATGCTCTTTGCGTAAAAATCTATGCTGGCCATATTTGGGATATGCCAATAGTGTTGCCGCCAGGAAGGAAGGCAAACTAAAAAGAGGGAAGAAATAAATGGTAAAATCGATGATATCCGATGCGCCATGCCAGAGAAGGCTTGATAAAGCGGTCTAGCGCTGCTTGCCTGAATTCATTGCCGCTTGAAATATTGCCTTTCGCTAGAATAAACATATCCGCCGCTTGATCTCTAGGACACATCGATATATCATTAAAGATAGATTAAAAGCGCAGCCCAAAGAACGCTGTGCCCTTGAACAGGGCAAGCGCGATCCTGCGCTTTTAAATTTTTAGGACGCCCCAAATTCCGAGAAGCGCTCAGCCGGCGCTTTTCAAGCAATCGGGAGTGACAAAATGCTTATCAGATCCATCATGCTCAAGAACTTCCTAAGTTTTGGCGACTATGATCAATGGCTGGATCTTGAGCCGCTAAATGTCGTAATCGGGGGAAACGGGAAAGGAAAGACCAACTTTGTCAACGCGTTTGAGTTCCTGAGCAAGATCCCCAAAGATCTGGACAAGTATCTCAGGGATTGCGGGGGAGTCGATGAATGGCTTTTCAATATCGACGAAGATGTGAACAGTACGCCAGTCGCGGAGATCAAGGCAATTTTTGAGAGGGCTCAAACCGAGGTCGACGAGTTTTTAAGCTATGAAATGTCTTTCACATCAGAAGGCGGATCTTTCAGGCTTGTAGACGAGAAGATCGAGAATAAAGGCGAGCAGACGCTGTTTCGGAGAAAAAGGCCGACTTTCTACTATCATTACGAGAACGGCAGCCCTTTTGTAAGATCGCTCAAGAACAAGATCCCTGTAAGCCTGGAAGACCTCAACCACTCAGCGCTAGCCCAAACGGGGCTTGGACATTACCGCCAGATAGCAAGCCTGATCAAGGACATGGCTGACATAAGAGTCTACAAGGACTGGGCGTTTGGCCGAAACATGCCAGCAAGGCATCCCCAGACCTCTGGCTTTAAAGACAAAATCCTGAAACCTGACTTCAGCAACCTGCCTACGGTCTTGAATGAGATAAAAAAAGATCCGAACCGCAAGAAACGCTTTATTCAAACCCTTAGACATGTAGGCGAATTCGAGGATTTCGAGATAGAGGCGGAAGGCGCCAATTTGAAGGCATACGTTGCCACAAAAAACCTGGAGTCGCTTGTTCCCGTGTCAAGACTGTCTGATGGCACCCTGCACTTCATGTGCCTCTTGGCTATCCTATTGAACCCCGTCTTGCCGCCTTTCATATGCATCGACGGGTTGGGGCTTGGCTTGCGGGAAGACGTTCTTCCTGCTGTAGCTGACACGATAAACATCACAAGCAAAAAGTGCCAGATAGTTGTAACCTCCCATTCGCCGAAATTCATAGACTGCTATGCATACCTTCCGGGAACGGTTATGGTCTGCGACATGGATTACGATGGAACTGAGCTGTCGCGCGTTGAAAAAAGCTAGAAGATTGTGCGCTTAACGGGATCGGGCTGTGATTAGCGTTTTCTGGCTTTGAGAAACCCAGAGAATTATTAAGCCCGCTTGGGCAACCTTTTTAAGCCTGCTTGGCTAGGAGATTCATGTCCCTCTCACCCAAAAGCTTCGATTTCCCCTTGCCTTTCCTCCTTTTTTAGCCTATAATAAGGCTAAGAAAGGATGATTCAAATGTACCATGAGTTTCTATAGTCCTCAGTGACCTGTCGATGGCATGAAGCGAATCACAGCTTTATGCTTAGAGCATATCCCAAAATTTATTTTAGGCTCGGAAAAATCCGCGTTGAAGCCGGATTTTTCCATCGCCTCTTAAGGTATTTTGGGATATGCACTAGATAGCGTCGCTGGAGTGGCTTAGTTGCATATCCAAAGATATGCCTAACTCCCTCCAAGCGAGCTTGGAGGAGACATGAATAAAGACTTGAAAGAAAATTGGAAAAAAACCTTTGCAATCATATGGGCAGGGCAAGCGGCTTCCCTTTTGACAAGCGCCATTATCCAGAGCGCCATAGTCTGGCACATAGCCGCAGAAACTGGCTCAGCCACAGTGCTGTCTGTTGCCGCGATGTTCGGCTATATCCCTATGGCTGTCTTTGGCCCCTTTATAGGGAGCCTCATAGATCGCTGGCCCCGGAAGCGCATCATGATAGCGGCAGATCTCTTCATAGCCCTAACCAGCGCTTTTCTTGCAGTCCTGGCGTTTGATGGAGAGCTAGGCATCTTTGCCATATGCTCTGCCTTGCTTGCCAGGGCCATAGGAACCGCGTTTCACTCTCCCTGCCTTCAGGCTGTCACACCAATGATAGTGCCAAAGGATCAGCTGGCAAGGTGCGGAGGCTACTCCTATACCCTCCAGTCAGTGGCGCTTGTGGCAAGTCCTGCGATAGCGGCGGCTTTGTACCCGATCCTGCCTTTCTGGATGCTGATGCTCCTGGACGTAGTTGGAGCGGCTTGCGGAATCCTCACCATCGCGGTTTGCCGCATCCCAGAGCTGGAGCCTTCAGAGCCTCGCCCACTTAGGCTTGTGTTTTCCGAAGCATACGAAGGCCTGCAAAGCATGCGCCAGATCAAGGGGCTCCTTGCCCTGACCGTGATCGGAAGCCTTTTCTCCCTGGCTTACATCCCTGTAGCAAGCCTTTACCCTCTGATGAGCATGTCCTACTTTGGCGGAACTACCACCCATGCGGGCATAGTCGAAGCGGCGTTCTCAGGCGGGATGGTCTTGGGAGGGCTTACGCTGGGGATATGGGGCGGAACGAAAAATAAAATGAAAGAGATTTCGGCGGCTACTCTGGTTATGGGCTTGACGCTTGTAGCCATGGGCCTTTTAAGACCGTCAGGATTTGTCCTATTTGCTATCCTGACTCTTGCAACCGGATTTAGCGCCCCCTTTTTCTCCACCCCGTTCATGGCTATATACCAGCAGAAGGTTCCCGCTGAAGTGCTTGGCAGGGTTCTTGGCATATCAGGAGCGATGATGACTCTTGCTTGCCCTCTGGGGCTTGCGATGTCAGGCCTGTTCGCCGAGAGAATCGGGATAACCAACTGGTTTATCCTGAGCGGAGGGCTGACGCTGGCATGCTTTGTGATGCTGGTAGGGTTTAGGTCAACAAGGCGGCTGGATGTTGAGGATAAAAAATAAATAATAAAAAAATAAAAAAATAAAAACGAGAACCAGCTTTTTAAGAGCCATGCCACCAGGCATGGCTCTTTTGACTTTTGTTGGATTTGCAAACTGGCGATGAAAGGTTTAGAATATGCTCTAAGCCCAAAAACGCGAGCTATGCCAAAGCCATGCGCTTGTGGCCAAAAACTGTACCCAAGGGGGAAATACCATGCAAAACTTATTTTACGATTATGGCGAGAGCCTTTACGCCAATCTCACCAACAAGTGCCCGAACCGATGCGAGTTTTGCGTCAGGGAAACTGCCGATGGGGTAGGGACAGCCGGATCTCTTTTCCTGGATCGAGAGCCTGACGCCCAAGAAGCCGTCTCGGAGCTCTTAAAGCGCGATCCGAAGAAATACAAAGAGCTGGTCTTTTGCGGGTACGGCGAACCTACCTGCACACTGAGCGTTTTAATAGAGACAGCCAAAAAGGCCAAGGAACTTGGGTTTAAGACAAGGCTGAACACAAACGGGCTGGGAAGCCTGGTTAACGAAGCTTCTGTGCCTGAGCTTCTAGAAGGGCTCATAGACGCGGTATCAATCAGCATGAACGCCCCAAGCGCCAAAGAGTATGATGACATCTGCCACTCAGAATTCGGAGAGGGCGCGTTCGGCGCTATCCTGGACTTTGCCAGCAGTTGCAAGACACATTTGCCAAAGGTCAGGTTTACTGTAGTGGATGTGATAGGAGAAGAAAAGATCGAAGAGTGCAAGCGGCTGGCCGGTGAGCTGGGAGTGCCGCTGTTTGTAAGGCGGGCTTTGTAAGAGAAAATGATGATTCTAGAGCATAATAACTCTGACAAGCTCTTGAAGCAATAGCGTTTTTGATTCTTGCGGCAAACTAATCAAGAAATGAGGTGAATGCATATTGTCAATGGATTTAACCGGAATTACCAATAACAACGAGTACTTTACCAACCACTACTTGACCTCCATTTTTGAGGAAAATGCCAAGGAAACGATATCAGCCTGGAGAGAGGCTTCCAGGTCAGGCGCTGAAGACGAGCTAATGGATGACGACTTCGACTTCTCAGAGAGCGATGACTATAAAGAAGATATCAGCGCCGACGCAAGTAAAGACGATAAGCCGAAAACTCCCTGGTCGCTCTTGCGCAATAGCGGAAGGCTTTACGTATCGGTTCAAAAAAGGCAAGGGTACTCTCGCAATGATTCCCAGAACATGTCCTTGATTAAAGAGCTGGCGGACAGCTACCTCAATTCATTGGGGTATCCTCAAGCCGAGCCTCTGGTGGTGCAACAAAGCGACACACTGTCTGTCCCCATCTACCTTGAAATGAAGAAGGCTTCTGGAGCTCCCGCGCTGTGGGTGTTGCTCTGCTTCACCAAGGATCAGGATAGCAGCATGATGGATGAGAAGGCTTTTGACAGTTCTGAATTCGACAAAGATCCTTTGATTATGCCTTTTGTGTCCGAGCTATCGAACGAGGCTCTTGCAACCAAAATATTCTTTGGCGCAAGCGAGCCGCCCAGATGGCTGCTGTTCATAGGCCTGGACGGAATCGCTCTGGTAGATCGCTTAAAATGGAACGAGAAGCGCTACCTTCACTTTGACCTGGAGATAATCTTCAGCCGCAAGGAAGAGAGCACACTTCAAGCCGTATCGGTTTTTCTGCACAGGGAATCCCTATGCCCAGATGAGGGGTTTTCCCTCATGGACAAGCTGACCGACAATTCTCACCGGCATGCCAATGGCGTTTCCCAAAACCTGAAGTACGCCTTGCGGGAAGCTATAGAGCTCTTGGGCAACGAAGTGTTGCATGACCTGGAGTACAACAAGCATATCGATCTTGAAGCGAATCCGGTCGACACCGATCAGCTGACAATGGAGTGCCTCCGCTACATGTACCGAATGCTGTTCGTGCTCTTCATAGAATCCAGGCCCGAGTTGGGCTATGCCCCCATAAAGGCCCGATCCTACATGACCGGATACTCACTTGAGCACTTGCGGGAGATCGCTGACGAGGCACGTGAAGACGTCTCTGAGATCGGGGAAGGCTACTACATCCAAGAGACCCTCTCCAAGCAGTTTGACATGATCTACAACGGCTATCCCGATGAAGACAAGAAAGAGCTTGGCAGGGTTTCATTGAAAGAAGCCTTTATTGTCGAACCCCTGAAAGCTCACATATTTGACTCAAAGTACACGAAGTTGATCGGCGAGGCTAAGCTCAGAAACAAAGTTATGCTTAAGATCATTACTTTGATGAGCATTTCGAGAGGCAAGGGCAAAAAGTCCACCAGAGGCCGAATTTCCTACTCAACACTTGGAATCAACCAAATGGGCGCGGTTTACGAGGCTTTGCTATCATATCGCGGCTTCATTGCCACCGAGACGCTTTACGAGGTCAAAAACAAGAAAGACGAGTTTGACGAGCTAAAAGTCGGATACTTCGTTCCTGAAAGGGAGCTGGAGAATTACGACGAGGATGAGCGCGTTCGATACGAATCAGGGGACATGAAGGGCAAGCTCAGAAAATACGAAAAAGGCGAGTACATCTATCGACTGGCTGGTCGCGAGCGTGAAAAGTCAGCTTCCTACTACACCCCTGAAGTATTGACACAGTGCCTGGTAAAGTACGCGCTAAAGGAGCTTTTGAAAGACAAGACCTCTGATGACATCCTTAAGCTTGCCATATGCGAGCCCGCAATGGGCAGCGCCGCTTTCTTGAATGAAGCGGTGAACCAGCTGGCGGAAGCCTATATTGAGCTAAAGCAAAAAGAGTCTGGCATCCTTGTATCCCACGAAGATAGACCGCAGGAACTGCAAAAGGTTAAGATGTTCCTGGCCGACAGATGCGTTTACGGGATTGACCTGAACCCAGTCGCCGTTGAATTGGCCGAAGTCTCACTTTGGCTAAACACCATTTACAAAGGCGCATTTGTTCCCTGGTTTAGGGCGCAACTCTTTAATGGTAACTCACTGATTGGAGCTCGTAGGCAAGTCTATCCCATTGTTCAACTGCAAGCAACAAAAACACCCGACAGATGGTGGGAAAACGCTCCAATACGCGTGAAACCAGGAAAAGCCGGTGCGCCTAAAAATGGTGCGCCTAAAAATGGTGCGCCTAAAAATCATGTATATCACTTTTTAACTGGCGATCCTGGCATGGCGAACTACCCTGACAAAGTGATTAAGGGGCTTGCTCCGAATGAGATCAAAGAGCTGAAGGCCTGGAACAAGGACTTCAACAAGCCTTACACAACCAGCGAAATCGAAACTTTGACCCGAATCACAAGCGTCATTGACAAGCTCTGGCGAAAGCAGATCAACCACCTCCGGAGTGTCCGAGGACGGACAACAGATGCCCTTTCGATATATGGACGCGCAGAGGACGTTTCAGAAGCGTCTACCACGATACGAGAAAAGGACGATATCTTCGATCAACTTTACAGAACGGTAGGCGGAGACAACGCGTCTCCGTACGCCCGCTTGAAGTTTGCGATGGACTATTGGTGCGCTCTTTGGTTTTGGCCGATCAGAGACGCTGAACTGCTTCCATCAAGAAGCGAGTTTTTCTTTGACATGGACTTGATCCTTGAAGGAACAGTTGAATCGGTAAGCTCCGCTCAGATGACCATGTTTGAGGTGACCGAGTTAGACCTTATGGCGGACGAGATACGGGACACCTATTCTGGCTATGCTTGGAATGACATTGGGAAAGTAAACCTAAATGACCTGTGCAGGTTGAATCCAAGGCTCGCTATGTCTAGGCAGATAGCGCAACAGCAACACTTCTTTCACTGGGAACTGGAGTTCGCTGATATATTTGCTGACAAGGGCGGGTTTGACTTGATCTTAGGGAATCCTCCTTGGATAAAGTTAGAATGGAAAGAGCAAAGCATACTCTCTGATAAGAACCCTATGTTCTCTGTGAAGAAATTGACAGCCACTCAGACTTTTCTTCAAAGAGCTGAAGCATTGAAAGACAAGGCAACCGAATCTCTTTATTTTCTTGAGTACGAATCCATGCTTGGCATTAAAAATTTTTTATATGCTCAGCAAAATTATTGTGACTTGAAGGGACAGCAACCTAATTTATATAAATGTTTCTTACCACAGGCATGGAGTTTCGATAACCCGAAAGGGGTTAGCGCATTCTTGCATCCTGAAGGCATATACGACGATCCCGGTGGTGGATTGCTACGAAAAAAGGTTTACTCCAATTTGAGATTTCACTTTCAGTTCTTAAACGAGAAGAAATTGTTTGTTGAAGTTGGCGATCACATAAAGTTTAGCATCAATATTTATAGCGCAGAGCAAAGACTGTTTTTTGATTCAATCAGCAATCTTTTCGAACCTTCAACTATAGAGCAATGCTATGACTCATCGGTCTCAGGAGATATTCCTGGCATTAAAGATGAGAACAACGATTGGAATGTCAAAGGACATCCCAATAGAGTTATTCATATAACTAAAAAAGAACTTCTAATTTTTTCTAAATTACTTGATGGAAGCAACAAATGGTCAGAAGCACGTCTACCAGCTTTACATGCAAGAGAACTGATTGATGTTCAGAAGTTATTTGCTTCACAGCAAATATACATTGGTAGCAAAGAACTGGAAGTGTTTTCGTCTGATATGTGGGACGAAACATATGCTCAAAAAGGCAATATAATATTACGTAATGTGAACTTCCCTGATTCTATTAACAAAGCGATTTATTCTGGGCCTCATATTGCAGTGGCAAACCCAATATTCAAAAGTTCACGTTCTACGTGTGAACTAAACAGCGACTATGACTGCGTTGATCTTTCCAATATTTCTGATGACTATTTACAAAGATGCAATTATCAACCGGGCATTTCAATTGATGAATACATTAAGCTGATTCCTGTAACTTCTTGGGGTTCAAAATATGTACATGAATACAAAATTGTCATACGGAAAATGGTTAATTCGTATACCGAACGAACTTTATTTTCTGCAATAATACCTCCCGGCATATGTCATATTGACAGTATTTTTTCACTTTGCATTCCAAAATCAACAGGGTATTTGGCTGGATTAATGGCATCTATTCCTTATGATTTTTTCATTAGATCATCCGGAAAATCAAATGTTCGATTTGATATTGTTTCCTACCTGCCTATCCCTCTTGACGCAATCACTAAACACGAAATTGTAGCCAGAGCCTTGTTGCTCAACTGCCTAACGAAATACTACTCAGACTTATGGAAATCAGAATGGAATGAATCATTCCTATCTTACCAATGGTCAAAAACAGATCCACGCCTTAGCCCCGACAAGTTTTCTTCTCTCTCGCCAGACTGGACTTGGCATACACCCATACGCACAGACTTCGAGCGGTACCAAGCGCTCGTTGAGCTCGACGTTCTCAGCGCCATGGCACTCGGCATGACTCTGGAGCAATTGAAAAGCATTTACCGAATCCAGTTCCCTGTTATGCAAAACTATGAGACTGACACCTGGTACGACCAAAACGGAAGAATCGTCTTCACCATCATCCGCAGTCTTACTGGTGTTGGATTTCAGAGAGCAGAATGGGAGAAAATCAAGAACGCCTCATCTGGCGCATTTACTCGCGAGATCACAGACGATACGTTGCCTGGCGGCCCCATAAAGCGTGTTATCGAGTACGTAGCCCCCTTTGACCGCTGTGATCGCGTAAAAGACTTTGAAACAGCCTGGAAGTTCTTTGAGGCAAAGTATACGCCATCTAAGAAACAAAAGTCATGATAGCATGATTCTAACGCTACAACCATCAGCCAAGAACTTTGAAAAGTCAAGCTCGTGCTTGATTTCTCAAATAGGTAGCACCTATCGCATTTGGCAAGCGACGGCGGCGCACCAGGTCGAGATAATTAAAGGATGAGAGTGTGATCACAAAGGCGTAAAAAGAAACCTCTAAGTTTCTGTTGAAGCGGTGCGGAAAGCCGCCAAGTTTTTAACTTGGCGGCTTCCTTAAGGCTTTTTTGTGAAATTGTAAAAGGGGATAAGGCGAGGAGAAAGCCCTGGGAATGCTTCAAACTGCATTTGCCTCTGCTTAGCACACCGAACAAATTATAGAGCTTGTCCAAGCAAAAACAGGTTTGCGAGATGTCACCACGGTTTTTCAACCAGAAGCATTCACTTTGCCGCAAACATCGGATTTCGTGATCGATTTGCTCTTGGCAACAGCCTCTTTCTATCTCGCGCTTTCGTATCTCGCTCTCTTCATAGACTTCAGCAAGCTGAGGACGTTCTCTCCAACTTCCTTAGGAGAAGTTTTTACTAGGTGCAGAATCTCAGCGCCAATGGTGCTGACCTCTTCTCTGTCCTCCCAGTTTGGCCCCATTTCGCCTTCGCCTGTGAGAAGCCAGTTTTCATCTATGCCAAAAAGATAGCCCATGCTTACAAGTATGGAGACCTTTGGCTTCCTTGCGCCGTCTTCGATCTGGCAGACCATCTCGCGGCTAAGGCCTATCTTTGAACCCAGCTCAGCTTGCGTGAGCCCGGAAATGGTGCGAACATGCTTTATCCTGGCCCTTACTCCAGATTCGTCTATTATTGTATCCGTCGGCATAGTTTCACCTCCTTTGTGGTTTGTAATAATTATACAGCAAATATCCATATATTGTAAAGCCATATTTAACAAAATTTATAAATTTTATTTGTCGCTAGATTAATTTTCGATTCGTGTGGAGGTTTGCGGGGCAGGGGAGGTGTGTGTCGCAGGGGTTGTTTAGTTAAGTGCGTTGGTAAAAGTGAAAAAACGGGTAGGATGGACGCTAGATTTTGCAGGGGAAACGGCAAAGCTCTTTCTGTGCTTTTTTTGTGCCTTTAAAGCTGGAAGCGCAATTCTTCCAGTTCGCAGCGGTGCGGCTGAACTTGGTATTAAAATTCTCTCGGTTAAATGCTTGGCAAGAAAGAAGACAGGAACATCATCGTATGCATGCGGCAAAGCTCTTTCTGTGCTTTTTTTGTGCCTTTAAAGCTGGAAGTGAAATTCTTCCAGTGCGTAGCGGTGCGGCTGAACTTGGTACTAAAGATTCTCTCGGTTGAATGCTTGGCAAGAAAGAAGCCAGGAGCATTATTGCATGGGATGCGGCAAAGCTCTTCGCCTGTTTTGTTCTTTTTAAAGCTGGAAGCGCAATTCTTCCAGTTCGTAGCGGTGCGGCTGAACTTGGTACTAAAGATTCTCTCGGTTGTATGCTTGGCAAGGAAGAAGTCAGGAACATCATCGTATGCATGCGGCAAAGTTCTTTCTGTGCCTTTTCTGTGCCTTTAAAGCTGGAAGTGAAATTCTTCCAGTGCGCAGCGGTGCGGCTGAACTTGATACTAAAGATTCTCTCGGTTGAATGCTTGGCAAGAAAGAAGCCAGGAACATCATCGTATGCATGTGGCAAAGCTCTTTCTGTGCTTTTTTTGCTCCTTTTAAAGCTGGAAGCGCAATTCTTCCAGCGCGCAGCGGTGCGGCCGAACCAGTACTTAAGCTCTTCTTAGTTGAACGCTAGGCAAAGAAGGAGCAGGGAACATCATCGTATGCATGTGGCAAAGCTCTTTCTGTTCTGTGCCTTTTTTGTTCTTTTAAAAGCTGGAAGCGCAATTCTTCCAGTGCGTAGCGGTGAGGCCGAACTAGTACTTAAGCTCTTCTTATCTAAATTGGATGCTTGGCAAGGAGGGGGGTGTCGCAGGGGTTGTTTAGTTAAGGGCGTTGGTAAAAGTGAAAAAATGGGTAGGATAGCCGCTCGGAAGCCAGTCGGGCCGCTTCCGCTAATGATAAGAAAATTCAAACCATGCCGCTCGTCAGTGTAATTGGCGGATCTCCAACTCAAACGCCGTACTGCAAGCCCCGAATATTCAGCAAACCTGGAACCGCAACCTAATGAGTTGACACGCGAGTCAACTAACTTTAAATGCGGTCGCTTTTGCATCCATATTGCCAAGCTTAGGAATAGTAGCCCAGCCTAGCCTCCATCTAGCCCCATCCAGCCCCCTCCGATGAGCGGGCCAAGCGCGGAAATCGCATTCCCGCGCTTCTGCCCAAATTTTTAGCCTTCCAGACCGGCGTAATATTCCGCCCTCTTGTCTACAAATTCCTGAAACGGCATGTCCAGCGCTTTCAACCTTTGGGGATTTGGCGCGTTGTAGTGCCACCATTCCTTGCTGTAAACCGAGAATCCGACCTCTGTCATGATCCTCTTCAGCAGCTCCCTGTTCGCTGTCGCCTCAACTGAGCCTCCTGAGTAAGTGGCATAGGCTCTTTGGGTGAACTCGTTGTACGGAGAGGGCATCTCAACCTCTTCCCCGTCCATGTACGAGAGTCCGCAGTCAATAGCCAAGCCTATGCTATGCTTCTCATTCTCGCTTGGCGCGGCCACGAACAGAGCCGAGCCTGAGGCGTTCGCTTCAAAAAGCTGCCGCTGAACCAGGAGCGGCCTGTATGAGTCATAGATCCGTAATCGGTACCCTTGCGACCAAGCCAGGTTTTGTGCCTTGATAAACATTTTGGCGGTCTCAACCCTCATTAAGGCCAGAGGGAAGGGATGAAAAACCTTTGACGCGAAGTTGTTGGTAGTTGCATACCTCAAGTCAATTATTATCCTTGGATCAAGCTCCCTGATGTCCACAAGCCCATTGTAGACGAAAATCGTGTCAAAGTTGCGGATTGCGGGAGGCGGGGTCGGTGTTGGAACAGAGGCATAGTACTCTTCCCGCTTCTCGACAAACTCCTCGAATGACATGTCAATAGCCGTGTAATTCTTCGGGTTTGGCGCTGTGAAATGCCACCATTCCTTGCTGTACACTGTAAAGCCGCATCCTTCCATGATCTGCCTAAGCATCTTGCGGTTTGCTGTCTGCTCGGGAGTTCCCCCAGCATAGTCAGCATAGGCTCTCTCGCTTAGATCATTGTAGAGAGACGGCATCTCCACCTCTTCATCGTTGTAATAAGAGAGTCCGACGTCTAAAGCTAGCCCTGACGGGTGAGGCGCGGTAGGGCCAGGCTTGGCAACGAACAGCGACGCTGACGAGGTGTTTGCCTCAAATAATTGCCTTTGCACAAAGAGCGGCCTATACGCGTCGTAAATCCGTATCTTGTATCCTAAATCCAACGCCACTTCCTGCGCTTCCAATAACATTTCCGCGACTTCCTTGCGCACCAGCGCCAGGGGGAATGGATGGAACACTTTGCCCGCGAAGTTGTTGGTAGTGGCATACCTGGAGTCTATAATAATTGTTGGATCCAGCTCTTCTATATCCAAAAATCCGTTGTAAGTGAATACCGTGTCCAGCGTTTTTATTTCCTTGACTGATGAAGCCGTCAAAATGCCCATTTGCGGAGCTTCGGTGGGAGAGGGTGTAGGAGTAGGCGTCGGTGTCTCTGAAGGCGTAGGCGTTGGCGTTGGTGTAGGCGTCAAGGTTGGAGAGGGGCTTGGGCTTGGCAAAGGGCTGGGTGTGGGCGTTTCAGATGGCGTAGGAGATGCAGCCTCAGCAGCGAGCGTCTCGACGTCTTGCGGTGGCAGTGAACTCTGTCCGCAGCCAGCCAAAAGAATAAGCAACAGGACAAGCAGCAAGCTTTTCAATTGATTCCTCGCTTTCCGCATGGTATGTAGCCGGCGAGCTTCGCCGTCTGGTCAAAGCTCTATCGAAAGCTGGCTTTTTACCAAATCTTCCAGGATATCACGTTTTCTAATTAGGATCGCCGAGCCGTCTCTCCTGATCAGGACTTCGGCTGGCCTGAGCCTGCTGTTGTAGCTAGAGCTCATTGAGTAGCCATACGCGCCGGCGTCCAGGACTCCAAGAAGATCGTTTTCAAGAATCTCCGGGAGCTGCCGGTCCTTGGCGATGATGTCGCCAGATTCGCAGATGTTTCCTACTATTGTTACAGCCTCGGTCTTCCATGACGGGATGTCTTCCTTGCGGTACACTTCTATGTCATGGTGCGAGTCGTATAGCATAGGACGCGCCAGCACGTTAAACCCCAAGTCTGTTCCAACGTACTTGGTGCCGCCAACTTTCTTCACGCTGTGGGCCGTTCCCAAAAGAACCCCAGCCTCTGCAACCACATACCGGCCTGGCTCTATCATGAATGATATCTCCCGCCCGTATTGCTTTACAAACTCATACATGATCAAGTCAAGCTTCTCTCCAAGCTTAGCCAGATCCAGCCGGCCTTGATCCAATTGCTTTTCGTACGGGATCCCGAACCCTCCGCCAAAGTCTATGAACTCTAGATCCGGGAAATCCTTGGCCAAGGAAAGCAGCGCGTTCACGCTGTCGATGTAGCTTGAGTCCTCTAGGAAGAGGGAGCCTATGTGCTGGTTGATCCCCACAAGCTTCAAGTCATATTTTTCAAGGATCGCTATCATTTCTGGAACCAGTTCCGCGTCTATTCCAAACTTTGTTTTCTTTCCAGCGGTTACAACTTTTTCGTGATGCCCGGTCCCAATCCCGCAGTTAAGCCTGGCCGCCACCCTGCTTCCAGGATGCATCGAGCCAAAGAGCTCCAGCTGCGACAAGGAGTCCGCGCTTATCAATATCTGCCTGAAAAAGGCATAGTTCATCTCAGAGCCGGAAACGTTGTTGCAAACAAAAAAGATCTTGTTCTTTGGGAACCCCGCAGCCCGTTCCAGATAAATTTCGCCTGGGCTCATAGCGTCCGCGTACAAGCCCTCCTGGCGCGCGATCTGAAGTATGGCAAGGCTAGAATTGGCTTTGGCAGAGTAGTTGACAGCGAAGTCCGGGTAAAAGCACATGCTGGTCAGCTCCCTGCATCTTTGCCGAAGAATTCTCTCATTGTACACGTAAAGCGGGCTGGAATACATTTGGATAAGGGAAAATGGGTCGTTGCCCTCAAAAAAGCCGAGGGTGTCTGTGACTTTGCCGTTTAGCTTTATCATTTCACAATCCTTTCCTGCCTAATTTCGCGGCGGTATCTTTCGCGCATCTGAAACGCCATGCGCTTCTTGTTTGTCGGAGGCATATCCCAAAGGCCAAGCGCTAAGATCATATCCCAATATTCCTAAAGCGGCGCGCGAAAGTCATCTCGATGCTTTTCGTTTGACTTTCGCAAGCCCTAAGATTAATTTGGGGTTATGATCTAAGTTTAGTGCTTGCCTATAATAATATGCCAGCTTTTCGCAAAAGTCTATTGCTCTTGCAAAAAGCTTGAAGGCCTGGACTTCAGGATGCTTTTTACATCCGTCACCTTGCTTGCCAGGCTCTGTATCGCCAAATCTGCCAGCGCTATCGCGGCCATGGCTTCGACCACAACTGACGCCCTTGGGGGTATCACTGGATCGTGCCGGCCTTTCACGGAAAGCTGAACGCTTTCGCCGCTGGAGCTTGCTGCCCTTTGCTCCTTGGAGATGGAGGGGGTTGGCTTGAACGCGATTCGGGCGAATATGTCGGTGCCATCTGTTATGCCGCCTAAAATTCCGCCGGCGTTGTTAGAAAGCTTTGCGACTCGCCCGTCGGCGCCAGCGTATTGATCATTGCACTGGGATCCCCTGAGCCTTGCGGAGTCAAAGCCGCGCCCAAACTCAACGCCTTTGACCGCCCCAATAGAGAAGAAGGCATGGCCAAGCACTGCATGGGCCTTGTCAAAGACAGGCTCGCCAAGGCCTGAGATAACTCCGCTTATGAAGCATTCAACAACGCCTCCAAGTGAGTCCCCGTCTTCTATGGCCTGCCTGCAGAGCTCCGCAGCCTTAGCGTAAGCAGAGGCGTCTGGCATCCGAAGAGGGTTTCGCAAAACCTCTTCAAGATCCAAGCGATCCTTGTCAACGCAGACGCTTCCTATTGAAGCGACATAGGATGACACTGTTATTCCAAGCTCCCGAAGGAAAGCCTTGGCTACAGCGCCTGCCGCAACTCGCCCGGCTGTTTCCCGCCCAGAGGATCTTCCGCCGCCCCGGTAGTCGCGAACCCCGTACTTCAGGTCGTAGGCGAGGTCGGCGTGCCCTGGACGATATACGCAGCAAAGTTCCTTGTAGTCGCCTGATCGCTTGTCGCCGTTGAATAGAGCGATGGAGATGGGGGTTCCAGTGGTGGCGCCTTCGAAAACCCCCGAGAGAAGCATGGCTTTGTCCGCCTCTTGGCGCGAGGTCGCGAACTGTCCGCCAGGCTTTCGCCGGTCGAGCTCCATTTGTATGTCGTCAAGAGATAGCGGAACCCCTGCAGGACAGCCGTCCACTATTGCGCCTAATCCCTCCCCGTGGCTCTCGCCCCATGTGGAGACGGAAAAGCATTTGCCAAACCCGGAACCTGACATGGCGATGTTCCTTTCGATTATGCCAGCGTTGCTGGCAGAGGTATGCGAGCGTAAGGGCATGGGCCACTTATAAAAGTTTTAAGGCTAATCGCCTGGAGCCTTGCGGATGCAACGCGAATACATCCAAGCCCTAAAACTTTAGGCGCATGCCATAAGATGATTTTACCGCAACAACCATCGATCTACAAACACACTTTTAATAAGCCATGGTCTTTAGGGAGTTCTTGCGGCAGAATCAAAAGTCTTGAAACAGGTGCCTTTAAGAAAAAACTCTTCTGTAGCCCGCGATCCGTAGAATGGCGCAATAATGCCAGTTTCGCTTATCCGGCCCTATCGGACAAACCTTGCCCAAGCCGCCTGAACGCCAGGCGGATTTATTCCATCAGCTCCTTGGCACATCCAACGCTGCATATGCATGGGATGCGGTTTATCGCCAACAAATATATCTTACAACATAATTGAATCAATCTCAAGTCATGACTTGGATGCAATTGATTTAAAGAAATTTGGGAAGAGCTATCCGCAAAGCGTAAAAACGCGAGAAATTCAGGCATTCTAAGGCTGATGGGGCATGGTGGATCGAACGTGATAAGCCTTTTATTAAAATTTCGTCACAAGTGTTGCTTTTTACTTCCCAATAATGGGAAACGAGGTCAAAATCAGCGACGGGCTTTGACCTTGGGAAGCATCCATTGTATAATGTAGATAAAAGGAAAAGAAAGAACAAAAAAACGCGCTTTTAAAGCATATCCCAAAATTGATTTATGGCCGGGATAGCGTTTGCCCAGGCAAATCGCCAAAGCCGCGCAAGTTTGCTCGTTGAAGCCCGAGACAAACCTAGCATCGCATGCCTTTTGGCGATTTGCCCTTGAGCGTTAGAAAAACGCTATCCCGCGCCTCTTTTGAAATTTTGGGGCCAAGCCTGCGCAAGTCAGGAGAATTTTGCATGACCAGAAAAAATGCCTCTAAAATAGGCTGTCCAAATGGTTGAGCGGGTTGGATTAGGATTCGCGAAAAAGGCAGCGTCCCTGTCAACCAAAAAGGGGCGGGATGAAACAGGGCTGTTCTTGGTTGAGGGCGACAAGATAGTCCGCGACATGCCAGAGGATTGGCCGGTAGCCTATTACCTGGCGTCAGTGAGCTACGCGGATGCCACTGACCTGTCGTTCTTTGAGAAAAGAGCCACAGTGCACGTAATGGAAGACGAGCTGTTCAAAAGAGCCTCCGACACTCTGACGCCGCAGGGAATAGCGGCGGTTTGCGAGGCTAAGCGCCCTAGCGCCAAAGACGCCTTTTCGCCAGGCTGTCTTGCCCTGATGTGCGAAGGGCTCTCTGACCCTGGCAACATCGGGACGCTTATCAGAACCGCAGACGCGGCAGGATGCGCCTGCGTGGTCTTGACAGAGGGGTCAGCGGATGTCTACAACCCCAAAATAGTGCGGGCAACCGCTGGCTCCATCTTCAGGCTAAAAGTTGTCACTGGCGCAAACGGGCTGGAAATGGCCAGGCAAATGAAAAGGGAAGGCGTAAGGCTTGCGGCGGCTAGCCCTAGAGGAAAGAGCTACCCGTATTCTCTGGACTTCAAGTCAGCCATCTGCGTCTTGGTAGGAAACGAGGCTCGCGGCCTTTCAAAGGAGCTGGAGGAGCTGGCTGACTTCAAAGTGAAGCTTCCCATGAGTGGCACCCTTGAGTCGCTCAATGCCGCGATGGCTGGAGGGATACTTCTTTATGAGGCGGTAAGGCAGAGGCTGACTTAGCGCATATCCCAAGTTTCGCTTGCGAAGCTTTAAATCCCTAATTCACCGGAGAGCTCTTAATCCTGTTCCTGCCAGAGTTCTTGGCCTCGTACAGACATTTGTCAGCAAGCCCTATCAGCTGATTGGACGTGCTTTCCTGGTTCGGCAAGATAGAGGACACTCCAATGCTGACAGTGACAGAGCTTCCCTTTCCTGTGTCAACAACAGGAACAACAGCGCTTTCAATCGAAGTCCTGGCTCTCTCCGCGACAACCAGCGCCGCCTCCAGTGAGGTGTCAGGCAGGAGCACCCCGAATTCCTCTCCGCCTAGGCGAACAGTCATGTCGGCTGGCCTCTTGGCCTCCGCCGCAATTAATTGCGCCACTTCCTTTAGAAGGACGTCGCCTTGGAGATGCCCGTAGGTGTCGTTGTAGCGCTTGAAGTAGTCAATGTCAATCATCAGGAAGCTCACCCTCCTTCCGTCGCGCTTGGCCCGCTTGAACTCAACCTCCATGCGCTTGTCAAAGTTGCGGCGGTTCGGCACTTCGGTCAATGGATCGAGGAGCCCGATCTTCTCGATAGTCCTAAGGTTCTTGAGCATCTGAATATGGGTTTTGACCCGCATCCTCACCAATGTGTTCTTGAAGGGCTTCGTTATATAGTCAACAGCGCCCATTTCAAGCCCTTTTTCCTCAGATTCAACGCTGTTGAGCCCTGTTATGAATATGACAGGGATCTCCGAGGTGAAGGGCGAAGCTTTGAGCTTCTTGATCACTTCAAAACCGCTCATGCCTGGCATCAAAATGTCCATGAGCATGAGATCCGGAGTGACCCTCTCAAGGCGCACCAGGGCCTCAAGCCCCGACTTGGCTGTGAAGATGTTGTATTCGGCGCTTAAGATCCTGTTTAGAACCATGAGGTTCATTTTTTCGTCGTCAACTATGAGAAGGCTGAACTTGTCTTGCTCTTCCATGCCAAACCTCCACGTAGGCGATTTTAACGCGTTTGTATTTTTGAGTCTGCCGTTAGAACTATCGGCCAAGAAAGGCGAATGGCTTAACTTAAAGCTTGGCCTCACACTAGCTTTAACAAAAGCCTTGGCTTTATGGCCTTGTGAGCGTTCTTGCGGCAGAACCTCTTATTCTTGGAAATGCACTCAGTACAATAGTATGCCCTGAAGGGCCAGGGTTAGGCGCAGGGTTGGGAAAAGCAAAAGAGGTTTTGGAGCTTAAGCAATGATCCGGGGCGTTTTGAAAACAAATATTCGGGAGCTCTTCCAGGCTGGCTCATTGGTAATAAATGTTTGCCAGCCCGACACGTGTCAGCCAAGGCGGCCGGCCCGGTCGCCTTGGCCCCAGCGCAGGCGCTGAGGTTAAAAAACAACGCGTGAAATGGCGAAAACTTGGGTACATGGGACATTCAAAGAAAAATCCAAGAATGCCTGATTCTAAGCCATTGCAAAGGAAAAGAAGGGCTCAAAAGCCCGGGCGGCGAGATCCAAAAAATGAGCCTTGCCGGAAAAAACCTTTGCTGCCAGAAATTTTAATTAAAAAAAACTTGGCTATCGACGATAAACATATTGTTAGATTCAAAAACTAACGCTATAATAGAGTAGAGGGCAAAATCAAACTTTTCAAATCTTCCGCAAGACGGCTGGGAGCTCACTCAATGCCAGGATTTAGAGGCCTTGTTCGGGCTCTGGCGGCATTAGGCTCTTGCGGCAGACCATCCTAACGATTACTCCTTTTTTTCGTCATAAACTCCTTTCCCTCTTTTGAGAAAGCCCTCTGGGCTTTCTCCTTTTTTTGCTTTTAAGCCTTTATTCTGAATTAATGGCTTGTCAAAGCCTGGCTCTCTAGGTTAATATTCGCCCTGCCCCTAGCATCCCTCGCCTCGAAGCGCCAGGCTTATCAGCCTTACAGCGTCCGCAATCAGCTCATTTATAGAAGTCTCCCGAAATCCAGCCACATGGTTCTTGCACCTGCTTATGGGAAGAAGCACCCGTTCTCCTGGGCTTTTGCCTACCGCCTTGGCCATCTTTGGCGTTATCTCCCCAGCCAGGGAGTCGGCTATGACGATCCCAAGCGGGCCTACAATGCAGTCAGCGTCCCTGCAGTTTGAGACAACAGGGTTTTCGCCAGTGGCTGCGAAGTCAGCCCCTGCCTTTAGCATGGCGGAGGTTGCTATGCTGTTTGTGCCGATGGCGTAAATAGAGCAGGCAATGCCATCCTTCTTCAGCTGCTCGCGGATCTGGTCAATGAGTATGCTTCCTATCCGTCCGCCTTGCCCGTCAATCACCACTACCTTTTTTTCCATTAGATCAGCCCTTTTTATAAAAAGCTCTATTCCAGAGGCCAGCCTTGTTCCAAGAGCCAGCCTTATTCAAGAGAACAGCCCTATTCCAAAAAGCTAAATTTAAACCCTTCAACCCCGTACTCTTTAATTACGGCTTTGATTGTCTGCTGAAGCGCCTCATTCAGCGGCACCCCCGAAGCTTTCCTGGAGATGAAGCATTCGTATTCCTTTTCTCCGGCAGTGTAAATCCGGTCTTGCCCTGGGGCTTTTCGTGAAGCCCGAAGCTGCCTCAAAATCTCGCCCGTAGATTTCCTGAAGGATTCCTCGCTCGTAAATGCGGTAACGTCAATGGCTATGAAGAAGTGCCCCAAATGATAAGGGCTTTTTGATCCGTCTGCCGATATCCCTGATAGAGCCTTCAAGAATGGCCCAGCCGCCAGCGCCGCCGAAAGGATCTCGACTACAGTGGCGTAGCCATACCCCTTGTACCCGGCTAAATCCTCTCCAGGCCCGCCCAAAGGCGCCAAGGCCAACCCGCCTTTGTCCAGCTCATCCAGAAGCCCAGCAATGCCTGTTCTGCCTTGCCCTTCGTGATCGATGACCCAGCCGGAGGGAACGTCCTTGCCAATCCTGTCGTACACTTCGATCTTTCCCCTTTGGGAAACCGAGGTGGCGCAGTCCAGCACAAAGTCAAAATCCTCGTCAGTAGGGATTCCGAATGTCAAAGGATTGGTGCCAAGCATGTTTTCAACTCCAAAGGTCGGGGCTATTGAAGGCCTTGCGTTTGTGCCAGTGATTCCTATCATTCCGCGCTTTGACGCCATGGTTGCGTAATAGCCGGCGATGCCGTAATGGCTGGAGTTCTTTGCCGCAACCATGCCAAGCCCGAACTTCGAAGCCTTTTCTATCGCCAGCTCCATGGAGCGCTTGCCTATCACATGCCCCATCCCGTCGTTTCCGTCAATGACTGCCGTGGCAGGGGCCTCTTTCACTATTTCGATCTTTGTCACCGGGTTCAGTATGCCAGCCTTGATCCGATCCAGGTATATGGGCTTGAACCGTCCTATTCCATGGGACTCTATCCCTCTCTTGTCGGACTCGATCAGAACCTCTGCGCATGTTGCGGCGTCCTCTGCCGGAATCCCGGCCTTGACAAAGGTCTCTTTCATGAATGACTCAAGTGTCTCAAAGCTTTCGTACGCTGTCATGAAGCGCTCCTTCTGCGCGTCCTTATTAGAATCGCGCGCTGTGATGATTGCTTTTGGGGGCCTTCTTATATTTGCTCAAACAGCATGGTATGCTAACGGGCGGCAAAAATTTAAAACATAATTATCGTTTGCGGATCAGGCCCGCATGGATTCAAAGCCGGCGTCAGCCATTAATTCCAATCTTTACGGACTTTTGCGATATGCGCCAAGAGCGCAGTGCCAATAACTTTTTGGAAGATATTTCGATAAAACATGCAACAAAAAACGATTGTCCTGCGTATTATGACTGGGTTGAGACATTGCTGTTCGCAAATCGGGGGTTGCGCAGGCAGAGGCAGCTTGGGATTACGGGTAAATTGCCAAAGATTAGCAGTCTGATTAGTATGTAACTGAATTGCTGCATCTCAAAGGCATCAAACAGGTCGACTTTCAGGTCGCAATGTGTTAAAATGATAGTTATTTTGCAACAATAAAGGCATATCCCAAGATTCCGAAGAAGCGCAGAATTCAAGCCTAGCCTGGAATTCAAGCATATGTTATGTTTCGGGATATGGCTCACGAACAGAGCAGTTCTTTTCGTGAAAAGAGCAAAGCAAAGTGCGTATCACTAATTCTTTTAAGCGCCAAGAGCATATCCCAAAATTATATCCGAGGCACCGGAAAAATCCGGGTGTTTGCTCGCAGAAGCCCGAGCAAACTAGTTGAAGCATTCGCCAGGATTTTGGCGATTTGCCCATGAACATTG
>JAISWZ010000708.1 GCA_031270945.1 Clostridiales bacterium
TGACGCATCTCCTTTTGCAGTTGGAATGAATGCATTAAAGATTTTAAAGCTTTGATAGCATTTGGCTTGTTTTCTTATCGTTAAGGGTAGCGGCCCACCTCAGTGCATATTCCAAAATCCCAAAAAGGCCTTAGGGGCTGTCCATAAATAAATGGGAATTGCCATTATTTTTAATCACTAGGCATTTACATTTGAAGAAATAGATGTAATCAGCTGCGATGAGAAGAAATCGAGAAATGGCTTAGTGACGCCTATAAACCTCATAGTCACAATATGCGAAATTAAAATCTCAAATCGCTATATGTGGTTTTATTAATCACGTTCCCAATAGTTTTTGGAGAGCCCCTTAAATCAATTTTTGGATTTGCGATAAATAGAGCATATCCAGGCCTTTGTTGAGCGGAAAGCATATGCATTATTGAGCAAAAAGCGCCTCTCTTTTCACTCGCCAGCATAGCTTTGCGCTTGCCTTTTTGATTTGCAAATAAATTGCGATATTGCCCACGGGTTTGCACCCGTGGGCAATACGAAGTACTTTATGCTGATAATCCCGCTTTTCCAAAAGAAATGACTGATTTAAGCGAAATCTGCCGACACAAGCGCGAAGAAATGCTGTATTTACGAAAAGTCTAGCACCATGCCCATTTGGACATTCAACCATCATTATCCATAGTGGCTACCATCGCTTGCCGCTGATAGCTTTCATGATAGTAACATGTCGCGCACAGGGCAATTGTGGCAACGGCAAGCACTGCCATTGCCGATTTGGCTATGCGGCGGGTTATTGCCTTTGGCAATGGATTCCAAATGAAAAGAATGCTTAACACAACCAACGTGCCAGAGGCGAAAAGCGGAAATTGGAAAGCGCCTGGCACATACAAAACCCTTAACAGGTACTCATAAAAGGATAGAGAACCTATGAGCTGAAAAAACATGAAAAGCTCGATTAGGCAGATGGTGCCAGAAATTCGGCGCAATAGCGGAGGCTTAATAAGTGATCCGAATATCAAGCCTACAAGAGAAAGAAGAAATATAGACAGATTGAATAATATCACTGGAATCATTTGAGTCTCCCTTTATGCCACTGATCGAAAAAATGGCTTTTCGTTCAGTGAATTTTATTCGCTGACAAGCGATGTTATCACTCGTTAGCATAATTGGTTTCGATCATCAAAGTATCTTTATTGATTAAGCTTTACATACCCAGTTTTCTCCACAAGCTCCTGCCCTTGGTCGGACAGTATCCAATCAATAAGTCTCTGCGAGTTCGCGAGGCGGGCTCTGTGCTCATCATCTACTGGATCCATGTTTGCTATAGTAACGGCATAGATGAAATCAGAAAGCGGGTATTCGCCGCTTGCGATGCTCTCAGTTGTTGGGGCTACGCCATCTATTGATAGAAGCCGTATATCCTGCTGCTCTTTGCTGCTTAGAAAGAATTCAGTGAAGAAGCGATAGGAGTAGCCGATGGCATTCTGGTGGTTCGCATAGTCGGCAGTTCTTAAGTAAGGATCTCCAACCCAGCTAATATCAAACATTTTTTTAGCCTCTATTAAGGGGGTTTCCCCTATGATGCTTTGAAACTTGGGCTGAGTGTACTTTATCTCGGACCGCTGGTAGGCGTCTATTTTTTCGTTTTTGCCGCCGAGCTCTTTCCAATTGGTGATTTGACCGGTGTAAATCCCGCGAATATCGGATAGCGACAGGCTGGTTATGTTGTTCTTGCTATTGACTATAAACACAAACGCCTCTCTGCAGATAGGTGTTTTATTTAGCTCGTATCCATTTGAGCCGAGATAATTCTGATAATCCAAATCTAATGAAGCCACAAAAGCCACGTCTGCATATCCAGAGTTTAATATAGGTCTAGTATCGCAAGCCACCGGTGATTCCTCAGTGTCTGGCCGATAATGGCCGACTGGGTAAGTTGCCCTGGCAAAGGATGAATATAAAGGGTAAAGAGCCTCTTTTCCAACAAGGCGAGGCGGATTGTCCTGGAAAGCGAGAGTGGACGGCTCGTCCAAGTTTTTCACTTGCGTTCCAATAGGAGGGTCTTCTGGCTGCACTCCGTAAACGTCCCCAAAGGGCATGTAATAGAAGGGGTAAATATCCTCGCTTATACTTACGAAGCTTTCATGGTAAAAGTACGTTCCGATTAAGATAATCGAGAGTAAAACAATGGAAGCAGTTGCGATTGAAACGATGCGGCGACGCTTCTCCTTGGTGTATGGCACCCAGATGAGACGCAGAATTAGCAGAAGCATAGCTAAGGTGAGGATCAAGGGATACCAATCAAAGCCAAAAGGCATAAAAGACAATCCATATAATGGATACCAAATGGCGCCTTCGGCGAACGGCAAGAAGAATATCAAGAAAATTTCGATTAAAACAATTGATCCGAAAAATCGCAATACCTTTGGGAGCTTGAAAACAGCTCCGCATATCAATCCTAGAAAAGGAGCTAATAAAACTGTCATAACTACTGTAGTGGCAGTCATTTTCTTCCCTCATTTCTTTAGGGCGAGCCTGAAATTTTCGGGATATGACGAGGCGGGCAACGCTTGCCAGTAAAATATACATATATATAGGGACAAGCACTTGCAAAAAAGGCGGTGATTAATGATTTCGCAGCCACTTGTCTCGGAAATTTAGATAAAGTGAATAGAAAAGAGCTGTACTTTTCCATTGGGCTGTGATATACTATGCTTACGAGCGATATGCGCTTTGAGTATAAAAACGAAAAGCGCTAAACTTTTCGCACGGAAAAAAATGGGACGTGCTGGTAAGCTGTGGCTTTTCAGCATGCAAGGGAATGAACTGATGAATATGGAAGCTGAACAGCAATACCTAAAATTGCTTCAAACATTGGAAACTAGCCCTGCCCCTCTGGAGCCATCTGATGAAGAGACCCAGCTGGACAAGATCCTTGCGATTGCTGACTGGAACATGGGCTTGTTTTTAGGCATGAAAGTCACGGAAGAAGACAAGGCGGCGCTTGGGCCAGCGCTTCGGAGATACCTGGACTATTGCTTGGTGGGCTTGACTAGCAAAATCAAGCGTCAATGCTCCGCTATAAACGTAAAAGGTCTTTTAAGCGACAGGATCAGCAAAAAGGCTGATCTAATAGCATTCAGGTATCAAGGCAACAACGGGGTTCGACTCATGCGGGCGTTTCAAGCGGATCCTTTATGGGATTGCGCCGAGGTAAAGCAATTATATCAAGCCAGGATGCTTGATCAATTCAAGGAGCCAGGCGGCATGCTGATGGTTGACACCATCGGCTTTGTAAAAAGAGGGCTTCATACCGCAGGCGTAGAGCGGAGATACTGTGAAAGCCTGGGCAAGACCGATAGTTGCCAGATCGGGGTTTTTATTGGGTATGCTGGCGAAAAAGGCTATGGCATTTTGGATGCAAGCCTAAGCTTGCCTCAATCCTGGTTTGGCGAGGAAAACGAGTCTCGCAGGTTCAAGAGCGACATACCAGATGAAGTTGTCTACCGCACAAATCCACAGCTGGCTTTTGACATGGTTGACAATGCCAGAAAAGTCCGCCCGCTTTCTTTCAAATGGGTAGGGTGTGACGCAACCATGGGCGCCGATCTCTCATTTCGCGAAAGCCTTCCAGAGTCAACGCATTTCTTCTCGGACATACATAGCAGCCAACATTTCCGCACCGCGAATCAAGAGCTAAAAACAGCAGCCGAGCTTTCGGAAGACAATTCAATCCGCTGGGAAAAGGTTTTGTTTGCCAGAGGATATCTTAAGCCTGTCCCTGCGGAAGCGAAACGCTGCCGCGTGACAGAGGAGGACCAAACAGAAGAGCTTTGGCTTTACATGCTTAGATTGAGCAAGGATGAAATCAGGTACGCAATCTCGAACGCTCCAGAGAAAACGACAATGAGCGAACTCCAATGGGCGGCCTGCCTAAGGTGGCAAATATTGAAATGTTACGACGAATGCAAGGAACATCTAGGGTTAAATGACTACGCAAGCAGATCGTATGTTACTTGGCACAGGCACATGCTTCATGTAATGATGGCTTCTTATTTTATTACAGAATCTAGAATGGCGTTAAAGTGATAGGTGCATATCCCAAAATTAATTTTAGGGCTTGCGAAAGTCACGCGTTAAAGCATCGCGATGACTTTCGCTGCGCCACTGATGGAATTTTGGGATATGCACTAAGCGAGGCCTGCGATGAAATATTCGCAGGCCTTTGCGTTGTGATGTGTTGCGTTATATTGTATCAAAGAGTGCGGAGTGACGAAAAAACTGCGCTTTAAGCATAAGTTCAAAAAAATGTTTTCGCTCGTGATCGTCAATTCTATTTGATTTCAGTGACGAATGCCGGAATTCGGGATTTCTTGTTCTTGCTTGACTAGCAGTTCAAAGTCATATTTAACTCTTGCTATACTACATATGTCGACCATTATCGATTCTGAGGAAAGACGCATTTCTTTGGAAAAGGTACCTGAAGACACTAGCGGGTTGCGGCTGGATATGCTATGATAAATAATAACACGACAAATCTCGCTGTTTTTCTTGGGAGACAGACAGTGAAGAATGTCTGAACGGGCATTTGAGAAAGATATTTTAATGAGCTGCAACGCGCTGATGAGCGTTCAAATCTGGAATTCTTTATCTATCGTTTCCAGCCCCGCTCATTAGTATTATGCGCCGCAAAGCGACAGGTTTCTGATAATGGCTTTAGATGCCATTATCGTTTACAAATGGATGCTTGCGGCAAAACAGGGGGTATTAATATGAAACGAATTTTGGCTTCAATAATGTCAGTGCTTTTGGTGCTAGTGATGCTAGCGTCATGCAGGGAAGCGAAAAAAGCGCTGACCGCCCCGGAACTCTTGGATCTGGGGGAGAAGTACCTGCTTGAAATGAACTACGCCCAAGCGATCCTTCAGTTTACAGCGCTTATCGAGATCGAGCCAAAGAACCCGAGGGGCTATATCGGCCTGGCCGAAGCGTACATGGGAATGGGAAGGCCTGACAGGGCGGCAAACGCTTTGAAGGAAGGCTTGGAAGAGCTGCCTGGCAATGCCGCTATTGAACGGGCTTTGGAGAAGGTTGACCGTGGGGAATCGCTAGCAGAAAACGCTTCCGATTCAACTTCCAAAGCCCCAGCCGCTGAGTCTCTGGCGTATATGGTACCATTTGCTGACTACGACAGCTACAAATACCAGGGAACACCATCGATACCTGACTATCAAGTCAGCGCTGGACTCACAAACGTCGCCAACTTGCCGCAGTTCTTAAAAGTCAGTGACAACTGGAACACTAGCTTCGGATATTGGCATTCTGATAATGAGCTGTCAGACGAGGCCATCAAGATGATTGAGAAAAATGGCTTTGCAGTGTCTGACCAATATTCGTACAGCGAGTTCTTTCAGATTTACGAAGCCAACAGGTATGATTGTGTCCCCAACTTCATAACCACGGACTCTGCGGTTCATACTTTTCACCTCATGTTTGACAACGTATTGAAGGACTTGGAGCAAACGAAGCTCTACGGCATCTTGATCCAGCTGAGCAATGGAATGGTTGAAAAGTCGCTTGCGCAGTACCAAGAGCTCAAAGGCACGACCTTTGAGAACGCCGCCCTTCGCAACACCGCCTTTTTCTCAGTGGGAAGCAAGCTCCTGGACAGCGGGTTTGCCGTTTCGCCTGAAGTAGCTGACGCGGTTGGAAAAGAGCTGGCTTTTATCGAGAATCATGGCGGGATTGAAGATGCCATTGTCATAAACATGGGAAACAGCTCAGAAATTATGCCGTATAAGGCCGACTACACCCAGTTCATCACCAGGAGCCATTACAATCAAACAAAGCAGTTGCAAGCGTTTTTCAAGGCCATGATGTGGTATGGCCAAATGACTTTCCGCTCAAACGTTGAGGATGAAGTAAAATCCGCTTTGCTTCAGACCTCTGCCTTGACAGACAGCAAGCTTTCAGGGTTTTGGGCAAATATCTTTGAACCGACCAACTTCTTCGTAGGCGACTGCGATGACATCACATATTTCCAGTATGCTGACGCCCTTAAAGGCATTTACGGAGAGCAGATCTCACAAGCGAAAGCGGTAGCTGATGAGGAGAAGTTTGCTGAAGCGCTTGCCATAATCAAACGAATGGAAGCGCCAAAAATCAATTCGGTTCCGATTTACGAATCGGAAGACAGAGAAGAAGCCATAACCGGATATAGATTTATGGGCCAGCGATTCACGCTGGACGGCTATGTCATGCAAAACTTGATAGACCGAACTGTTGAAGAACGGATATTGCCAAGCTCTCTGGATGTTCCTGCGGCGTTTGGATCTGAGGCGGCTCTAGGACTGCTGGCTGAAGAGTCTCAGAAGTATCCACAGTATGCAGGACAGATGTCAAAAATGAGGAACGAGATCCAAGGGATTCCGGAAAGCGTTTGGAACTCAAACCTATACTGGTCATGGATGTACACGCTTCTCCCCTATACAGATGCGACAAGCAAGACTGGCTATCCCCTCTTCATGCAAAACGAGGCCTGGACTTTAAAAGAACTGAACAGTTTTCAAGGATCCTGGACAGAGCTTAAGCACGACACCATTCTGTACTCAAAGTCGCCTATGGCGGAAATGGGAGGCGGCGAAGAAGAGATTCCCTCCGCGCCTGATGACAGAGGGTATGTAGAGCCAAATCCAGAGGTCTTCGGCAGGCTTGCCTCTCTTGTCAAGCAGACCAGGACAGGCTTGCAAAAGAGAGGCATTTTAACTAACGACGCTGACGAAGCCCTTAGCGTGCTCTACACCCTTTCCAGCAGGCTGACAGAGATTTCGGAAAAGGAGCTGGCAAATCAAGTCCTTTCAGAAAGCGACTATGAATTTATCAGAACCTTTGGCGGAGAGCTGGAGCACATTTGGGGCATAACAAAAAGTTATGATGATTGGCTAAAGCGAGAGTTCACGAATGAACCAGTTGAAGAAGGCACCACGGATCTTTATGAGCACCCGTGCGGAGTGGTCGCGGACGTTGCAACATCAAATGAAGGCACTGCTCTGGAAGAAGGCACAGGGTTCGCAAAAACCATTTTCGCAGTGTTTCCCAGAGACGGGAAGCTGGTGCTAGGCAGCGGCTCGGTCTTCTCCCAATATGAGTTCGTAGTGGATTCAAGTGAGCGCCTCACTGACGAAGCTTGGCATAAGCGTCTGCGCTCGAATGACCTGCCTGACCTGGCGCAATGGAAGTTGAAATTTACGGTAGATATTGGGCAAAAGCGATATTGAGGCTGATTGTCCGTTTTGAAGCTGGCCGGAGCCCCGGATATAATTTTGGGATATGCAAATAGACGTAAAATGGCTTAAACACAAGGTTTGTTCGACACGACAGCTTTTCGTCAAAGCCTTGGTTTTTGGGCATTGGTGGAGTTCTTATTGCAAGAGGGGTGCTTTCCGCACCCCTTTTTTTCATTGACCAATTAATATATGTGGGTTATAATAATATCGCAGAGCATTTTACGTCTTATTCCTGGATTTCATTTTGGAGGTGATTTGCATCGCTGTCAGGGATGATGGGCTTGCTTTCATCCTTATTGACAAGTAGAGCGAGCGAAAACATTTATCGGGGAAAGCCCTAAATCTCGTTGTTTTCGCTCGCGAGAAAGCGCTGGACTGAGCGAAAAACACTTTTCGCTCAGAAATTGGGGGGAGGATCGAATTATGAAACGAGTCACTGCAATCGTCATGTCCATATTGCTGGCGCTAACCATGCTTGCGTCTTGCAGGGCGAAAAAGGCGCTGACGGTTCCTGAGCTGCTGGATCTAGGCGAGAAGTACCTGCTTGAGTTGAACTATGCCCAAGCCATCATCCAGTTTATCGCTGTTATCGAGATCGAGCCAAAGAACCCGAGAGGCTATACTGGGTTGGCCGAAGCGTACATCGGAACTGGAAGGCCAGACAAAGCGGCTGAGGCTTTGAAGAAAGGCTTGTTGGAACTGCCTGGCAACCCGGCTATTACGGAGGCGTTGGAGAGAATAGAAGAGCGAAGCGAGTCAGACGCAAGCGCTTCTGATTCTGGTTCTGAGAAGTCTCCGGATCTGCCAAGTGCTGAATCTCTGGCGTACATTGTTCCATTTGCTGATTATGACAGCTACGTCTACTTGGGCACTCCGTCTATACCAGAGTATCAAATTGAAGCGGGGCTCTCAAACGTAGAAAACAGAGAGCAGTTCGCCTCGGGCAATCGAGACTGGAGTTCGAGTTACGGCTATTGGCATTCTGATAACCAACTATCCGATGAGTCCATTGAGAGGATAGAGGAAAACGGCTTCGCTGTATCGGATCGGTATACGTATAGCGAGTTCTTTCAAGTATATGAATCCAACCGGTATCAGTACGTCCCCAACTTCATCACCGCTGACTCAGCGGTGCACACATTCCATCTGATGTTCGACTATGTGCTCACCGATTTGGAGCAAAACAAGCTCCATGGACTGCTGGTCCAGCTTAGCAACGGCATGGTTGAGGCGTCTTACGCTCAGTACAAAGAGCTTGCGGGCACATCATTTGAGAATGCCGCTCTAAGAAATACTGCGTTTTTCAGCGTGGGAAGCAAGCTTTTGAATAGCGGGTTCCCCGTTCCAAGCGAGGCGGCAGACCTTGTAGGGCAAGAGATTGCTCTAATCGAAGCCCACGGAGGATTCGAATCATCCCCAATCATCAGCTCTTCGAGCGATGGGGGCGAATACATGGCTGACTATACGCAGTACATTCCTAGAAGCCACTACAACCAAACCGAGGAGCTGAAGGCGTTCTTCAAAGCTATGATGTTCTATGGGCAAATGACGTTTCGCTCAGAAAGCGAGGATGAAGTCAAATCTGCGCTGCTTCAGGCTTCCGCCTTGGCTGACAGCAACCTCGCAGGTCTTTGGGCTGGCATCTTTGAGCCGACCAACTTCTTTGTTGGCGATTGCGATGACATCACCTATCACCAGTATACAGCCGCGTTGAAGGGCATCTATGGAGACGGGATCTCAAATACATCCAACGTTTCTGACGAGTCCAAGTTTGCTGAGGCGCACTCCATCATCAAGCGCATGGGCCCGCCCAAGATCAACTCTGTTCCGGTTCTTGCGAGTGAAGACAAGGAAAAAGCCGCAACCGGATATAGATTCATGGGCCAGCGGTTCACGCTGGATGCCTACGTATTCCAAAACCTGATGGACGATGCGGTCAAAGGAAGATCGCTCCCCAATTCTCTGGATATCCCGGCGGCGTTCGGCTCTGAAGCGGCTATCGATCTGCTGGCTGATGACGTTCAGTCATACCCTGAATATTCAGGACAGATGGCAAAAATGAGAGAAGAGATCCAAGGGATCCCGATAAGCACCTGGAACTCAAACCTGTACTGGTCTTGGATGTACATGCTCCGTCCCTATGCCAGCTCTGCAAGCAAAGTGGGATACCCCATGTTCATGCGAAACGAGGCCTGGATGCTTAAGGAACTCAACGCTTTCCAAGGATCCTGGACTGAGCTCAAGCATGATACCCTGTTGTACGCCAAAGCGGCTATGGCTGAAATGGGATACACGGAAGATACACCAGATAAGCCTGATGACAGGGGTTATGTTGAGCCAAATCCAGATGTCTTCGGAAGGCTTGCCTCACTTGTAAAGCAGACCAGAACCGGTCTTCAAAAGCGGAGCATTTTGACTTCAGAAGCTGACGAAGCTCTCGAAGTGCTCTATGGACTATCTACCTTGCTAACGGAGATCTCAGAAAAAGAGCTGGAGAATCAGCCTCTTTCAGATAGCGATTACGAGTTTATCAGAACCTATGGCGGGGAGCTGGAGCACATCTGGGATACCGCAAAGAAATATGAGCTGTCTCAGACGGTTGACGCATATTCGGGCGAAAAATTCGGAGGAAGCAACTCAGAGGCGAGAGATCACTACCTCTATCAGCATCCATGCGGCGTTGTCGCTGATGTGGCAACAGGAGACGGCTTGGCGCTAGAAGAGGGCACAGGGTTCGCGAAAACTATCTTCGCGGTTTTCCCCAGAGACGGAAAGCTGGTGCTTGGAAGCGGAACTGTCTACTCCCAGTATGAGTTCACAGTGCCAATATCTGAGCGTCTAACTGACGAAACCTGGCATGAGCGCATGCTAGCAAATGACCTGCCTGACCTGGCGCAATGGAAATCAAGCTTCATGACTGACATTGGCCAGACTAGGTATTAATGAAACGCTTTCTGGCAATATTCCTGGCTCTCCTGCTGACAGGGTGCGGCGATAAGAACTCTGGGCTCACTCCCGAATTTAAAAAGTTCCTGTCCACCAGAGATCTTGAAAAGCCAACAGTAACGCAAGAAAGCCTGGACGGGTACCGCTTTGAGCTGAAAGCCGGAAGGCTTGAAATATACAACGGCACATTGGAAGTCTGGCACTCGAAGGATGAATGGTACATTGACAGCTTTGAGCTAGGAGACATCAACTCAGACGAGATCACCGACTTTGTCTTCATCCTGTGGAAGTCCTTCAGCTTTGGCGCAAAGCATCCAGCCCGCATGACCAATGACGACGCTTCTGTCAGATGCCACGTGTTTGTTTACTCTGTGAAGGACAACAGAGTGAAGTCAATCTGGGCTTCCTCAAACCTCCCAAGGCCCATTTACTCCTTTGAGCTGAACATGGACGGCGAGGTAACGCCAACCCTTTCTGGCGCCAGGCTGATAGCCCAAGAGGGGCTTTACTATACCGAAGACTTCAGCAAGACAGAGACGGTTGAATACACATATGCCTGGAGTGGATGGGGGTTTGCTCCGGCAGAGGATTAAAGCGTGGAGTGGACGGGGTTTGCTCCAGTAAAGGATTAATGATTTGATTCTGCCGTAACAACTATTGACCAGCAAAACTTAGAGCATATCCCAAAATTATATCCGAGGTAGCGGAAAAATCCGGCGTTTGCTCGCAGAAGCCCGAGCAAACTAGTTGAAGCGTTCGCCAGGATTTTTCCGCTGCCATTACGGAAATTTGGGATATGCTCTTAAATTACTTTTGATTTTGAAAGCTGGATTAGCGAAAGGGGATGCCTGTACAGGCATCCCCTTTGTTGGATTCTTATGCCGCCTCGTGTAATTCGCTCCAAAACTTTCCTAATCCGATCCATCTCGTCGATCTGCATATTCCTGCAACATCACTACCCGCCTCGCAAGCGCGCGGCACAGCGCGTAGCGTCTTGCGCTGTCAATAAAGGGCGAGCCTCCAAGAATATCCCGAAACACCTCGTCAATGTCGTTTAGCATGGAGAAATCAAGCCAGTCGAAACTGCCTATCAGCTTAACCTGATCCTCGTGGCTGGTCTTAAATGGCACGGAGTGAACCTTGGCCCGGTGAACCAGAGAAGTGGGGGTATCATGCCAAAGAGACGTGCCAGAGTCAAAAACCGGGGCCAACCCGAGCCATTCCAGCGTGTCAGCGTTGCGAATTGCGCCAAAGTTGCCGTAATGCCTGTCCTGGTTAACAATGAGGTAGTCCAGCGCTATCATTTTGTCGAGGTTTTCCCGAACATTCGGGATGCCAAGCGCCTCGCAGCAGTCCAGAAAATGCTGATAAAAGGATACTTCGTTCCTCCTTTTAAGGGTTTGATTGATTCGCCAGGCGCTGACCAGCTCGGTGTCCCTGGTGATAAAGTCCTCGCAGACGCTGAAAGGGCGTTCGCCAATAAAGGTTAGCGCGTAGGGGATGTGCGGAATGCCTAACCGCTTCATGATCTCGGTTGCCAGAAGCTCGTTGCAAGGCTCCTGCATGGTCAAGCCGCTGCCGCCTTTAAGCAGTGATCGCTTTCCGTTGACGATAGCCCATCTCTTCTGAAGCCAGCCGTCCGTGGTGATGTCCGGCGAGATCAAGCAAAGTTCTTTGCTCTCAGGTTTCTTGCCAAACAGGACATCAGGTTTCTTGCCAAACAGAACATCGCCAATGTACTCAGAAAAAGTGTTGTCAAAGAAGTTGATGGAATCCCAGCTCAGGCAGGAACTCTCGGGCTTTGCCCAATACTGATCCGAAAGGCTCAAGCCGTAGCTCTTCGCAAGCAATGCCAGAGGCGAGGAAACCTTTAAAGCTTCAAGCGCTTCACCCAGGCCGTAACGGAAAGCGGGAATCGAGCGGTCTGTCCACCAGACGGTCAAATCCCTGTGGCTTGCAACCCCGCTTTTCACGACGCCGATAGGGACATGAGCTAGCGAGAGCACATCGTCTATGGAGCTGATTGCGCCTGTGGCCTCGTCGAGCTCCATGCGTAGAACGGGAACCGCTTTGTGCATTAGCAGATATTTGGTTTTCATCGGTCACCTCCAACGCGTTAATTAAAAAATCAGGATTTGAAACAAATCGGTAGAAAGCTTAGCACAAAATGATAACATCAAGCCTAACCCAAGCGCTAGAATATTCTTGAAGAATGCTCAAAACGCGGGAGGCGAACCCATGAAGTTTTTTACCCTAAGCTTTGATGACGGCATTGAGCAAGACAAGCGGCTGATCAACCTCATGAAGCGGTACGGACTGTCTGGCACCTTCAACTTGAATTCCGGGCTTCTAGGAAAGCGCCATGACTTCGCTAACATCAGCCATATCCCAAAAGACGAAGTTCCAGAAGTATATGCGGGCTTCGAAGTGGCGTCCCATGGCTTCAAGCATGAGATGTACCAGTTCATGTCCGGCAATAAGACAAGGGAGACTCTGTCCCAGGACTTTCAGGAATTGTCAAGCATCATGGGCTATAAGATCAAAGGGCATGCCTACCCCTACGGCATGCAAACCAAAGCGGCAGAAAGCTATCTGAAAAGCCAAAACGTCCTGTACGCCCGCAAGGTGTCAGGAAAAAGCGAGCTCTTCAGATTTCCCGAAAACCCGCTCTCTTACGTTCCGACTTGCTGGTTTAACGCCAAAAACGTAATGGAACTGCTTGATCAGTTCATCAAAGCGGAGCCTTCGTCTGAAAATATGCTGTTCATGATGTGGGGCCATAGCTACGAGATGGACATGGGGTTTCGCCCATGCCCGGAACCCCAGCTGGAGCGCATCTTTTCCAAGATCGCAGGAAAGCCTGGAATAACGTATTGCACAAATAAAGAGGCGTTTGAGGGCGCATCGAACTAAGGAGGCAGACATGCACGGAGGCGGAAGGATGCTTGAAGAAGACGCCATAAGAAGAAATAGGCTTTTTGCTGAACTTACAGATGCCAATGACGCTGAGGAAGTGGCCATAAGATGGCGGGAATATTTAGAAGGCATGCTGAGCTTCCCATTCACGGCCAAGTCCACATATTCCGGCTCGGTAACCGTAACAGGCCTGTCCAGAAGAGATCTCTGCAAACATGAGATGCATGTAAGCGTCGAGAGAAACGGCGGTAGGCTGGATGTCCCGCTTTCTTCAATAAAGACTGTTGACGCAAGTGAAAGCACGGTCAAAGCGGTTAGCGATTGGCACTGCTGGGTAAAGAAGGGCTATCGGTTTGGGTTTTGAAGTGCGATATAAAGGCGTGGAGGGCGTGTAGCCGACCGCGCCTATTTTTTTTTTTTTTTTTTTTTTTTTTTTTTTTTTTTTTTTTTGAACTGGCCCCCCATTTCTAATCAATATTTGCAGTTTCTGTGTTGATAATGTGGATAAAATATTGGTCGAAAAAGCTCTGGCCTTGTCTGCTCAGATATGGTAAAATAGAGTGAAGCGGTTACGCAGTGATATCGCTTAGCCGACAGTGGCGAAAGATAGGAAAAATAGAGCAATCAAGAGGGAAGATTCCCTCAAGCCTCGTATTGAAAGGGGGGCGGCAGCTGGCATGGACAACGCTGGCATGAAAGGCTTTATCAAAAGCTTAAGCGATGAACAGAAGGGGCTAGTCTTAAACCGCATTCTGGATGCAGTGCCTTCGATTATGGAAATGATATATAAGTTTTCTGTGGAAGAAGTAGAGGCTGGCTCGATCTATAACGAAAGGCTAGGCGAGGTCAGGGTAGAGAGAGCATACACAGCTCGCATGGAGAGCATGGACATAGCTAGGGAAAGCCGGGAGAACGGGCCGGTAAACAAGAACTATGAAGATCTGGATGAAGTGGACTACGATGACGTCGCGGATGATGTCTTTGAAGCGCTGGAGGCGCTGGAGCATGACGCTCTCAGGTGGCGCTCAGGAAGCACCAGGTTCGGGTTTGTCCAGCCCCAGGTCGCGGCCTGGGAGATGTTCGAAGAGGCGCTAAGCGCCTTCGCCGAGGGAATGAAGCTGAGCCAGAAGCGCGGCTGGGTCGAGGACGCCAAGGCGTACTGCATAGGCATCATAAGAGGGATACGAAGGTACAAGAACGAGTCCCGCTCTATCATAAGCGACTGGCTCCCTGACGCGCAGGACGATTACTATACGTTTATAATTGGCCAGTACATGGACGGGAACCCAAGCGCCGAGGACATCGCCGAGGTCAAGAGGGAAAGGGCGGGCGACAGCAGGGCGAATTAGATCTTAAAGCCATG
>JAISWZ010000711.1 GCA_031270945.1 Clostridiales bacterium
AGCCTGCCCAATTATTATGGGCCCCGAGCCGATCACCAGAACCTTTCGGATGCTTAAATCCTTAGGCATAACAAATCCTCCCTCATGTCAAGCGCCGCCGCCCTGGCGGCCTTGGCGAAACCCGCCTCCCCGAACCTTTCTTTGTATGGCGACCGCGTGTGCGCCTCTATTATTCCCCTGGAGCTGTTTACAATCGAGCCGTCCGCTATGTCAATGGCTTTCGCGCCTTGCGCCCCATACCCCGGCGCAAGGAAAAGCGTTCTTGGCATAAGCTCCCTAAGCCTTTTTGCCTGGGCTGGGTGCGTAACCCCGGTCACGGCGCCTATCTCGCTGTAGCCGCACTCGCCAATCAGGTCTTCGCCCAGGCGCTTTACCATAAGCCCTACGGATTCGTAGAGGGGCATCTGGACCCCATTTGATAAAACCATCAAGTCCTGCAGCTGGCCTGACCCTGGGTTTGAGGTTTTCACCAGGACAAATATCCCTTTGGAACGCTCCTTGCAGACTTTTATGAATGGCTCAAGCGAATCCTCGCCCATGTAGGGGTTCACTGTCGAGAAATCCTCTCCGTACACAGGCCCCAGATGGGCTTCGGCGTACGCTTGGGCAGTGCTTGCGATATCTCCGCGCTTGATGTCTCCTATGACGATAAGCCCCTTCTTCTTGGCGTAAGCCACTGTTTCGATATACGCCTTGATCCCCTGCCAGCCATAGGCCTCGTAAAAGGCTATCTGCGGCTTGACTGCCGGAACGATGTCCCAAAGCTCGTCAATGAGCGCCTTGTTGAACTCCAGGATGGCATCGGCCGCCTCAGAAAGAGTCTTCGCGTTTTCAGCCAGATGTCTTGGCATGCTTTCAAGCCTTGGATCCAAGCCTATGACCGATGGGTTGCCAAGGCCCCTCATTCGTCTCACAAGCTCGTCAATCGCCATGGGAGCGCACTACCCTTCCGTCTATGATTGTGAATTTTGCCACGCCTTTAAGCGTTCTTCCCTCGAATGGGGTGCTTCTCCCTAATGTTTGAAACTTGCTTGGATCCACCGTCCACAGGGCTTCCGGGTCTATCACCGTTATGTCAGCAGGATATCCCGGGGTCAGCGCCCCCGCTTTGATTCCAAGAATCTTTGCCGGCTTTGCCGAAAGCCTGTCTATCAAGTCCATTGGGCTCATTTCCAGTTCAGATAAACATAACGCCAGCGCAGTCTCAAGGCCTATTATCCCAAACGCGGACTGGAAGCCCCTGCTTTTCTCTTCTTTTGAATGCGGCGCGTGGTCAGTCGCAACGGCATCTATGTCACCGCAGGCAAGCGCCTGCCTTAGAGCCAGCATGTCTTGCCTTGCTCTCAGCGGCGGGTTCATCTTCCATTTGCCGTCATTCTCCAATATGTCTTCGTCGCATAAGAATAGATGGTGAGGCGTCGCCTCTCCGCTGGCGCGGACACCCCTAGCCTTGGCTTCCCTGAGCAAGGCCGCGCTGGTCTTTGTGCTGATATGGCATATGTGGACATGGCAACCCGTGCTTGCCGCCAAAACCAGGTCTCTTGCCACAATGGCCTCTTCGGAGTCGTTTGATATCCCTTCAAGAGAAAGCCTAAGAGCCGCTTCTCCTTGGTTTATAACCCCTCTGCCCGCAAGCAACGCGTCCTCGCAGTGGGACATCATGGGAAGGTTTAGCTCAGCGCAAACCTGAAGCGCCTTTTTCATCAAAGAAGAATCCGCCACTGACTTGCCGTCCTCGCTAAAGGCGCAAGCCCCGGCAGCGGCCATTTCTCTTAGGCTAGAAAGCGACAGCCCCTTTTGCCCTGCAGTCACAGCGCCTATAGGCAACACCTTCGCAAGCTTCAGCGATTTGCCCTTTTTGATTGTCATGGCTACGGCTTCCGCGCTGTCCACAACAGGAGATGTGTTTGGCATTACGCACACTGTCGTGAAGCCTCCAGCGACAGCGGCCCTGGCCCCAGTCTCTATCGTCTCTTTGTATTCCTGCCCGGGTTCCCTGAAATGGGCGTGCAGATCAATAAGCCCAGGCGCAACCCACAGCCCTTTGGCGTCCAGCGTTTTAGCGCCAGGCGCGTCCAGCCCTCTGCCCACGGCTTTGATCGTTTTGCCAGAAACCAAGACATCCCCGATTTCGTCTTTTGAGTTCGCAGGATCTATTATCCTGCCGTTTTTTATAACAAAAAGAGAGTCCAATTTTTTAAAGGCAAAAACCGCCTAGCTCCTTTCCAAGCATCAAAGCGCTTGAGACGCTTGTCTGTCGACTTCAAGTATAGCATCAAGGCAAAAAAAAACAATAAAAAGAGTGAAAAAAGTTCTTTCACCAGTTTATTGTAAAACATCACCCCTTTTTAATTTGAAGAAGAATCTCTGATAAAAATGCATGCACAGCAACTCCTCGTTTTATAGTATTTTTGGTTTTTTGGTTTTTGGGTTTTTGGGTTTTTGGGTTTTGGTTTTGGTTTTTGGTTTTTTGGCCTTTATTGTTTTTCTCTTATAGGATGTCGGATTCCATTCTTTGCGAACAACGCCTCATCCGGTTATGACGTTGCGCCGCAGACACAGAACCTGTTTTTAAGGCACACCCCAAAACTTGTTTTTATGTCTGGAGAAGATGGCGCGATTGCCTGCAAAAGATTGAGGCAAGCGGAGCTTGCTAAAGCTAGAGACAGGCATGGCTCTCTAAGGCTCGAGAAAAGCATGGCTCGTCAAGGCCCGAGAAAAGCAAGGCTCTCTTTAAGATCTTTCGCGGCGCTTCTCTATCGCATTGGGACATCCCTGTTCATAGAGCGAAAAGAGCCTATCTTTGCGCTCAGGCTACGCTCTATATACTATAGCATAGGACAGTCCAATGAGCAACAACAAAAGTTTGCGGATGCGCGGAGCCTATGCTTGGATAGATATTGGCTTGCTCTCGGATTGTTATTGGGTTCAAGAAAACCCCTGTTTTGCGGGATTTAAGCCTTTTACCAAATCCTTTCATCCAAGCCTTTTATCCGTGCCTTTTATCCGAGCCCTTTATCCAAGCCTTTCATCCATTCCCTTTATCCAAGCCCTTTATCCGACCCTTCACCCTTTTAACTTCACATTGCCAAAATGTTTTTGATTTGCCTAAAATCTCTAAATCAGCGCTCTTCTCAAGCTTTCGCTTAAAACTTGGCAAAATGTTCAAGAATGATCAAACTCCGGCAAGCCCAGCGCTATGCTTTCGGATCCACTGCCTTTCCGGGCTCAGGCTATCTTTTTCGGGCTTCCTGCGCAAAAAATCTTTTTGTTGACAAGCGCCGAGGCATGCGCTAGAATGGATAAAGATATAAAGCAATATCCCTTTACAGACACGGCATGCCCCCAACCTCAAGAAACTTTGTCGGGCTCCTAGCCCCGGAACGGGGTGTGCTTTTATTCGAAAAGACAGGCGAGGCCATGGAAAAGTTTGTCGAGAACACCCTGCTGCTTGATTTCTATGGGGGCCTTTTGACAGAGAAGCAGCAGCGGTTTTTCAGCCTCTATTACAACCAGGACATGTCGCTCTCAGAGATAGCGTCAGAAGAGGGCATCAGCCCCCAAGCCGTGCGGGATTTGCTAAAGAGGACAGAAAAGCTCCTGGAGGGTTACGAAAAGGCCTTGGGCCTTGCCAAAGCGCACAGGATTCAGCTGGCTTCGCTAGAGGAGGCGCTGGAGTGCCTGGATGATCCCCAGGGATGCGCAAAGGCCAAAGAAAAGCTGGCCAAGGCTATAGACATGATGAAAGGCAGGATCTGCGCCGAGGGTTAGGTTGCGCACTCAGGCGCGTCCGGTTTGGAAGGCTGGGTGATACGCGATGGCGTTTGACGCGCTGTCCGAAAAGCTGCAAGCCATCTTCAAAAAGCTTGGCGGCAAAGGGCGGCTGACCGAAAAAGACGTGAACGAGGCCATGCGGGAAGTTAAAATGGCCCTGTACGAGGCAGACGTCAACTTCAAGATAGTCAAGGATTTCATAAAGACCGTCACCGAAAAGGCCATAGGCGGAAACGTCTTGGAGAGCATAAACCACAGCGCCCAGGTCATAAAGATCGTAAATGACGAGCTGGCGGCGCTCTTGGGCTCTAGCCAAAGCAAGCTTACCTTTTCCACCAGGCCGCCTACAGTCTACATGATTGTGGGCCTAAACGGAGCGGGAAAAACAAGCACATCGGGAAAGCTGGGCTTATCCTTGCGAAAGCAGGGAAGAAACCCGATAATCGCGGCATGCGACGTATACCGTCCAGCCGCCATAAAGCAGCTGCAAGTCTTGTGCGCTTCAGCGGGCCTTCCCGTCTTTGAGATGGGAGACAAGAAATCGCCTGTAGAAATTGCCAAGAAAGCCGTGGCCCACGCCACGGACAAGCATTACGACACTGTGGTGCTAGACACCGCCGGGCGCCTGCACGTAAACGACGAGCTAATGCAAGAGCTCACTGACATGAAAAAGCAGGTCAAGCCTCAGGAGATTATCCTGGTCCTTGACTCCCTGACAGGCCAAGACGCTGTGGCTGTCGCCTCATCCTTCAACGACAGGATAGGCATTGACGGAGTGATCCTCACAAAGCTTGACAGCGATACAAGAGGCGGCGCGGCGCTTTCAGTCAGGTCAGTCACTGGCAAGCCCATAAAGTACATCGCGACAGGCGAGAAGATAGCCGATCTGGAGCCATTTTTCCCAGACCGCATGGCCAGCAGGATTCTTGGCATGGGAGATGTCGTTTCCCTTGTTGAGAAGGCCCAGCAAACCTTCGATGAGAAGCAGGCCATTGAGATGGAGCAGAAGCTCCGCAAAAACGAGTTCACCCTGGAGGATTTCCAGTCCCAGATGAAGCAGGTGCTGAAAATGGGAAGCATGAAATCCCTCCTTGGAATGATACCAGGCATGAACAACGCCCAGATTGGGGACTTGGACGGAATTGACACCGCTTACAAGGGGATTGAGGCCATCATCAACTCAATGACCCCTCAAGAGAGGAAAAACCCCCAGATCCTGAACAGTTCCCGGAAGAAGCGCGTAGCCAAGGGGAGCGGGACAAGCATACAGCAAGTCAACCAGCTGATAAAGCAGTTTGACGAGATGAAGAAAATGTTCCGCGACTTGACAGGCAGCGGCGGAGCCGGCGGCAAGCGAAAGGGAATGGGCAAGTTCCCGTTTATGTAATGGGCAAGAATTGCGGCCAGAAGCATCAAAAAGCATCAAAACGAATTGCTCGCCATAGACAGCAAGTGAAAATCGCTTTTCTTTTTAGTTGCTGTCATATCGGCAAGAATTATTAGTACAAGAATTATTTGCGCAAGAATTATTTGAATCCGAAGGGAAATGAGCTAATGGTAAAGATCAGGCTTAAAAGATTGGGCGCCAAGAAGGCGCCATTCTACAGAATCGTCGTAGCCGACTCCAGAACCCCAAGAGACGGCAAGTCAATCGCAGAGCTTGGGATCTACGATCCCACAAAGAATCCGTCGGTTCTCAACGTCAACCTTGAAGAGGCCAAGAAGTGGATTTCCAACGGCGCTCAGCCCACTGACACCGTTCGCAGCCTGCTTAAGAAAGCTGGCCTCGCTTAGGCTTATTCCTAAAAGTCCTGCGAAGGCCAAGGCTTCAACGAGCAAATCGCGGACTTTTGCGAGCCATGCATTAAATTTTGGGATAGGCGCTTAACGCAGTCCTGAGGCAATCGGGGCGGTTGGCTAAGCCAAGCCGGCCCGGCCTCCGCCTGAATTGGAGGGGTAGACAGTGAAAGAGCTTTTGGAAGTGATAGCGAAGCACCTAGTCGATGATCCCGACGCCGTGAGAGTCGAAGAAAAGGAAAAAGAAGGGGCAATCCAGCTCGAGCTTAAGGTTGCCTCTGATGACATGGGCAAAGTGATAGGCAAGCAGGGCAGGATTGCAAAGGCCATTCGCACTGTGGTCAAAGCTTCCGCTATCCAGGGCGACAAGAGGGTCACCGTCGAAATCGTCCAGTAAGAAAAACAAGAAGAATTGTCAAGAAAGTATTATCAAGCAAGAAATCGCCAAGAAAATCAAGCACAGAATCTTCAAACAAGAATTATCCAGTAAAAACCAGCAAAAAAATTTTTATTTTTTTGATTTTGGGTATTGACTTTGAGCTTGGGCCATATTATAATGATAAAGGCTTCGGGGTGAGCAAGTCCCCAAGCCCTTGCCCGAGTGGCGGAATGGCAGACGCGGTGGACTCAAAATCCATTGATGGCAGCATCATGGGGGTTCAAGTCCCTTCTCGGGCATAAGAAAATCGGCTTTTACAAGCCGATTTTTTCTTTTGCGCAAAAATAGGCGCACCGGAAGGCAGTGGCTGGGGACAGCGCCGAACGCACGGCAAACTTAAAGAAAGTTTGATAAAAGTCTTGCGAGCGCCTAGGTCAGACGCGCCGGGGCGCTGCTGGGGCGCGTTTTGATCTCTGATCACAGCGCCTTGGCGGCCTTTTGATCGGCTGATCAGGGCGCTTGCAGTGACAGCGCGTCTTTGTTATCTCGAAGCGCCAACATATAACACATCACCCAAACCTTACATATGATTACCCGTCTATTCAAAGGCAAATCCCTGATATTGGCTCGAAAATGGCGCCTGAACTGCTAATGATTCCTGGAAACCGGCCATTATGTTCTGTTATGCGTAAAAGCAAGGCCCATATTTAGGCTTTTTCTGCTCTGTTTCGGATAGTTTCCAATTCAGTCAGCATCTGCAATATTTCGCCAAACCTCCGAAAAAATCTCAAATTTCGCCTCTTAATGCGCTTATCCTGATCGTTTTTGGCCAAATAGATTGCGATTTTCAAAAAATAGCTCGAATTGCTTGATTGGTGTTAAAAAGTATGATATTCTTGTCCGTGACTAGAAAATTTGAGGGATGTCAATGAAGATAACAGACAAAATTTTAAGGCCGATATCAGAGACAATGTACTTGTCGGTTCCTTCGGCCCCACGGTACAGGACAATTATGAGGTTTTTCTTCTCGCAGTCGGAGAAGATGACGTTTTGGCTAACGCAGGAGGAGATCTTCAACGAGCTGAAATCGTCAGGCAGCTTCGATGAGTACACGCCTGAATTGTGCCGCCAAGACCTGGATCAGCTAGTCAACTGGAAGAACCTGACTGCGGTTCAGGACGCCTCGTCCGTGAGCACCATCGAAGAGTTCAACAACCGAAAGTCCAGGTATCAAATGACAAGCTATTCAGCCGAAATCGAACGCATGTGCATTCGGCTGGAAAACCTCTCTGTGGAAGGGGCTTCTCTTGATCCCGCTCTCATGGAGCGCTTCCGGATTGAGCTTGGCAAGGTCAAGGGGATAGCCGACGCTGATCCCGCCGCAGTGCACAGCTGGTGGGATTCCGTGAATGAGGACTTCAGGCGGCTAAACCAGAACTACCAAGACTACCTTAGGGACATGAATGGCATCAAGGCGGAAGAGATGATGCAGATCCTGGCTTTCCTGCAGTTCAAGGAGAAGCTCATACAGTACCTGCGGACATTCATAAGATCTCTCCAAAAGAGCGTGGACGCAATAAAGGTCACGCTAAGATCCGTGCCAGAGGATGACATGGCCTTGATACTCCAGAAAGTCGTGGCCTTTGAGAAAGACGTGCCTCGCATGGAGCTCTTGGCCACTGAGGAAGAGATCCTTGAGGTTGCGCAAGGCAAATGGGCCAGCATCAAGAACTGGTTCATCAGCTCAAGCTACAATGGCAGCGAGTCGGCCAGGCTTTTGAACGCCACAAACGAGGTGATAAGAAAGATAACCAGGTACGCGTCCATGATCTCAGAGATGAGCCATTCCGGGGCCAACCGGAAGGACGAGTACAGAAGGTTCTTTCAGATGTTCGCGTCCAGCTCCGGATTGAGCGAGGCGCACGGGCTTTCGTCACTGATATTTGGCGCTGAGAAGCCCGCCAGCATTTCCAGGGAGGAAGGCTGGGCCAGGATCACGGATGACATACTTAGCGGAGTCTATGACGAGCCTGCCTTTGACGTAAAGCTGGCGTCGAGATCCCGCGCCCCGGTGACATCAACAAAGAAATCGGGCATATCTTTCCATACAGAAGAAAAAGACAGCTTGGTCCAAAAGGAAGTGGAGAAAAAGGAGCAGGACAAGTCGGTTATGGAAAGCTACATAGTCGGAAACATACTGGATTTTGGAGCGCTGCCTGTGATAAAGCAAGAGCACAGAAACACTCTTCTCTCCTGGCTTTCAAGGGCTGTATACACTTATCCGGGCGCCATGAAAACCGAGTTTGGCTGGAACTGCGTTCTGGACAAGACCCGGGAGTCTGAAAATTGCGCGATTTTGTGCGAAGACGGCACATTCGTCATGCCAAGGTACAGGCTTGTTTTCTCGAAGAGCAGGGGGGCATGACATGAGTGTTCTATCTGAGCTTCTGAGGGACCGCTACATTGTAAAGGCGCTTGACAGGGAGAAATATTACGCCGCCAAGGATGAGCTGGCGACAAACTCGGATCTGCGGACCTTTATCGACGACAAGCTGGGGTTTCGGGTGATCGTGAACCCGACTCTGATAAAGCTGGAGAAGATCCCTGACCGGGCGGAGCCTTTGCTTGGCATACTTGACTTTGACAACAAGCTGGAATACCTGATGTTTTGCATCATGCTCATATTCCTGGAAGAAAAGAACGCTGGAGACCAATTTCTCCTGACCCAGCTGACAGACTTCATGCAAGTGAACTACGCCAAGCTCATAGGGGAGGATGTTCCCGAGGGGCTTTCTGACACGCTTGACTGGACGAAAATCAATGATCGCAGAAGCTTTGTCAAAGTCATGAAGTTTTGCGCGGCGAACTTCCTGGTCAAAGTGACAGACGGCATGGACGACGAGTTCATAAGAACCAGCGAGATAGAGGTTCTTTACGACTCCACAGGCGTCTCCCGCTATTTTGCCAGGCACTTCACCACAAACGTTTTAAGCGAGATCGACATTCTTGAGATAGACAAAGCTGTCTTGGAGCAAGACGACGACAAGTACAAGGGAACAAAGCGAAGGGCTTACCGCAAGCTCCTGCTTACTCCCTGCGTGACAAAGGAGATGGAGACGGAATCCATCTTCGCGTACCTCAGGGACAACTTCAGCCTGGTTGAAGACGCGTTTTCAACGCACCTGAACTGCGATCTCCAGCTTCACAAGTCCATAGCCATGATCCTGGAGGGCGATGACCCACACTTTTCCAGGAAGTTCCCTGAAAACAACCATCTTTCTGACATAACGCTGAGCCTGTTCTCCATCTTCAGGTCAGAAGCCGCAGCCGGAACCCTGAAGCCCAGGCTCAACGAGTGGCTCTCCCTTTCAGAGGAGCAGTTCTTTGGGTACGTGATGCGCTGCAAGGAAAAGAACGGCGCGTTCTACGGCAAGACCTTCAGGGACAAGAAAGACAAGGAACTGGTGATAGAGCTGATCCGGTACATGTATTCTTTCGGCTTTGCCAGGCCGGGTGGAAAAGGGATAATGATCTCGCCGCTGGCGGGGAAGCTGAACGGGAAATACTAAGGCCTATGTGTGCCCGCGCGCCTCTGCGCGGGCGCACATAGGCACCTAATTCCGATCCGCGAAAAAAGGCCTATGTGCGCGCACTTTGCGCACACAGGCCGCTGGCCACTGCGCGCACTTTGCGCAGTGGCACTAAACTCCGATCCGCGAAAAACTCTAAGGAGCAGTCTCTAAAACATAAACCCGTTCCAACAAGTTAAATTTTTAACCTATAACAATCCAAAAAACCGCAAAAAAACCAAACCGAACACGCACGGATGCGGGGTTCCAGGCCAGCCTCTGTCAAGAGCGCATCCCGATTGATTTAAGCTTGTGAAAGCCGCTCAAGCTTGCCCGTTTAGCTCGAGCAAGCTTGATTTCACTGCGCCTTTTCAAATATCGGGATATGCGCCAAGAGCCGCTGCCTGCCCAATACAGGAGGCGCCAACATGGATTCATGGGCAATCAAACGCGCTGGAGTCATAAACTTCTGGTACTATGACAAACAGTACTTTTCATGGGATGAGGGAAGGCTTCTTTTAAGAGGCTCAAATGGGTCTGGCAAGTCGGTGACGATGCAGCTTTTGCTGCCGCTGCTTCTGGACGGGAACAGAAGCCCATCCAGGCTGGATCCATTCCAGGGCAAAAACAGGAGGCTGGACAACTACCTTCTGGAAGAGGACGATCCCAGGGAAGAGCGGACAGGCTATCTGTTTCTGGAATTTGCCAAAGGCAAGGAGACGCTGACAATAGGACTGGGGGCCAGGCTGAGCAGAAGAACCGGCTCAACTGACGTCTGGTACTTCGTCGCATCGGGAAGAAGCGTCCCCGACAACATGAGGCTAACAAAAAATGAGGGCGCGTTGGGTGAAGTCTGCCTCCAGATAAAAGAGCTTCGGACGGAGATCGGGTCTGACGGGCAGGTTTTCACAGCCCAAGGCGAGTACATGAACGAGGTCAACAAGCGCCTCTTTGGGTTTGAGACGCCTGACGAATACAAGGAGCTATTGGATCTGATAATCCAGCTGAGAAGCCCCAAGCTGTCCAAGGACTTCAAGCCAAGCGTTGTGTCTGAAATATTGATGGAGTCGCTTCCGCCTCTTTCAAACGAGGATCTTCGCCCTCTCTCGGATTCCATCGAGTCAATGGACGATCAAAAGGACGAGCTCGAGGCGAAAGAGAAAAGCGTTGACGCGCTCGCGCACATCCTTTACGCTTATGACCATTACAACAACCTGGTTCTTTTTGGCAAGGCGAAAGAATACTACGGTTCTCTAAAGAAGCTCGATGACAACCAAAAAGAGCTTAGCGCCTTGGAGTCGGCGTTTGAGAACCTGGAGCAGCAAAAGCTTTTGAATGAGCAAAGCCAGGCGGTTCTAGAAACAGAACACCAGATCCTAGGAAGCAAGATCGAAGAGCTCGAAGCCACAACGAAAGATGAGAGGGAGCTTAGCTTAAGGCTTGGGAAGCTGGAGTTGGAAAGAAAGGATCTCGGCTTGTCAATCAAGGCGAAGCAGGAACAGGAAACCAACAAGAAGTCAGATATTCGCCGCCACGAGAAAAAGCTGGAAGATGTCAAGTCATCTCTTGAGATCAAGCTTCAAGCCATTGCCGACATTTGCAGAGAGCTTGAAGACTTGGCTGATCACTCAGCGTTCACAGGCGACGAGCTGATCCAGCTGGGCTTTCTCAAAAACCTCGACTCCCAGTTCGATTTTGCAGGCGTTGTGGATTCGGCGGCCCTGCACAAGCAGGCTCTAAGAAGAGGGCTGGGGCTTTTCGACAAGCAGGAGAAGCTGAGCACAAAGAAAGTGGAACTGGAGAACCAGCTGGCCCAATGCGACCTTAAGCTGGAAACGGCGGCAAGAGAGCTGGAAAAGCTGGACTCCGCGTTTGAAACCGAAAAGCAGACCCTTTTGGAGAACATTCTGGCTTGGGCAGAGGGAACCAGGATCCTGAAGCTCTCCCCCGAAACAAAAGAAGCTTTGGAAAAAGACATAGACAAGCTCTTGTACATGGATGACCCGATAACCGTCTCTTTATACTTCAAGGATCTCCACGGCGAGCTGCTGCAAAGCCTCAACCAGCGCATAGGCGCTGAGCAGTCGAGGTTCGCGCAGCTTAAGGCGACGCTTGCCGAGACCCAGAAGAAGATGAAAGAGCTGGCGTCAAAGAAGGAGCTGGAGCCGCAAAGGTCTCCTGAAGTTGTGAACAACCGGCTCTGGCTGGCTGAGAAAGGGATACCTTTCACCCCGTTCTACAAACTTCTTAAGTTTAAGGACAGCCTCCCTCAAGCCGAGGCCAACGCCATTGAGGAAGCCTTGGAGCAAATGGGGATCCTTGACGCGCTGGTCATAAGCGATCAGTACAAGTCTACTGTCCTGGCCAGCAAAGACGGGCTGAGAGACAAGTATATCTTCCAAGGCAAGTCCGGCCCTGGGATACTGCGCAGAAGCGCGAAGCGCACAGAGCTTTCCGGTGTGCTTGAGGTGGACGGAACCACCAACTTCAAGGCCTTTTTGGATAACGCCCTTGGCGCCATAGGATACGGCGCGTCTACGGCGGCAACCAGGATCACCGCCACCGGGCAGTACGAGCTGGGAATTCTCTCTGGCACATCGTCAAAAACAAAGGATTCAAAGTTCATAGGAGAAGCGGCCAGAAAGCGCTACCGGGAAAGCGAGATAGCGAAGCTTCAAGAAGAGATCAACGCGTTGGCGCTGGAAAAGGAAGCCTGCGAAAAGCTCGTGGCGTCCCTTCGCGTTGACGCGGCGGATCTAAGCAATGAGTTCGCAAGGGTTCCCGAGGCCCGGGAGCTTGCCAGGATATCAAAGAGAATGCTTGAGCTGGACGCTGAGACAAGCGCCCTTCGCCTGCAAAAGGACAAGCTTGAAAAAGAGATCACCCCTCTGGTGCGCGAGATCCAAGCAATCAGGGTGGAGCTTGTGAAGCTTCAGGATGAGCTGGATCTGCCGCTTGCAAGCCAGGCTTACCGCGATGCTGAAGACGCCATTGACAGCTACAGGGAAAAGCTTTCAAGCCTGCACATTGAGCACAACAACTACCGGACAACGCTAGAGAACATATCCGCCGCAGAGGACAGGATAAAAGACTTGGAAGCGGACTTGGAGAACATCATTGGCGAGTTGATGCGAACCGAGAAGAGGCTCAAGCAAAACCTGGCTGAAGAGGAAGGCATACATGAGACCCTGAGGATAAAGGGCTATGATCAGATAGTCCAGGCCATCAATGATCACAAAGTCCGAAGAGGGGAAATTGTTAAAGAGAACGACGAGCTGAAGGTCAGATACGGCAAGCTGGACAGCGAAATCGAGAGAACGGGCAAAGACATAGGCAAGCTGAACGAAACCCGCAGAAACCTTTTGAGCTTTTCTGAAATATACAAAAAAGTCACAGTGAACGAAAACGCTCTTGGCCTCACAGACGAGAGGGAAGCGGATCTTTCTGATCGCGGCGCGGTGCATGATGCGATAAAAAGACTGCAGGACAAGAGGGCTTTCCCAAGCAGAAGCGTAACTGACATGGAAGTGGAAGTCCAAAAGCGGCTTAACGAAAACCTGTCAATCCTTGAGGGCTACTACCCCACCACAAGCGAGCTGTTCCAGAACATTGAAAACTCAAGCCTGAAGGTAGTCAGGCTGGATATCCGGTGCACCTACGACGGGCAGAAGATCACCATTCATGATCTGTACAACAGGCTGGTGACTGACAGGGACAACCAGCGCGAGCTCATAAAGGAAGAGGACAGAAGGCTCTTCGAGAATGTGCTCGGGCAAAACCTGGCCAGCAAGATTTCAGATCGCATAACAGAATGCGAGCAGTGGGTCAGAAAGATAGACTCGATGATGACCAGCATGGACACCTCCAGCGGCTTGGCTTTGAGCCTTGCTTGGAAAAGCAGGAAAGCCGAGACCGAAAGCGAGATGGACTCAACCGAGCTTGTGAAGCTTTTGAAGATGGACGCCCAGCTTCGCAAAGACGAGGACTTCGACAAGCTGGCTTCCCATTTCCATTCCCGAATATCCCAGGCAAGAAAGAGGATGGAAGACAAAAGCATCCCGATTTCTCTTCACACTGCCATCCAGGAAATGCTGGACTACAGAAAGTGGTTTGACTTCAGGCTTTACTTTGTAAAAGACGGAAGGCCGAAGCGCGAGCTTACAAACAAAGACTTCTCCCAGTTCTCAGGCGGAGAGAAGGCCATGAGCATGTACGTCCCCCTGTTTTGCGCGGTAGGCGCGAAGTATGACTCAGCCAAGCCCACAGCGCCAAGGATCATAACTCTTGACGAGGCCTTCGCGGGCGTAGACGACAAGAACATCTCTGACATGTTCAGGCTGATGGTGGACTTCCACTTCAATTTCGCCGTGAACTCGCAAGCCCTGTGGGGAGATCACGAAACGGTTCCCGCGCTCTCGATCTACGAGCTCCATAGGCCCAAGGACGCCAAGTACGTTGGAGCGATCCACTACACGTGGAATGGCCGCGAACGGAAGCTTGCGCTGTAAAGCAATTCGCGCCGCAGGCGCATGCCAAGTATTCAAATCTTTCGCGCCGCAGGCGCACATATTTTATTCAAATCTTTCCCGCCGGGGGCAGCCACATGGACAAAGAGCTAGTAGACGAGTGCGTCTCCTATTTCAAAAGCAGTCCCGGATACACAAGGATGTTTGCCGCCCTGAAGAAAAAGTGGGAATCCATGGGCCGCTTTGGAGGGAGGATTGAGATTTCAAATCCTTCCAAAGGGGAGATAGAGGCGATCCGAAAGCTTGTCATCCGCAACTGCCTAGATGGCGGAAACCTGTCCTTCACAGTGTCCCAGCTGAAAAAGGCGCTGGCTCAGACAAAGTTTGAAGGTGTGGAGCTCGAGGATCTAGTTTTTGCCTACTTTGGAAAACCCCTGGAGACAAACAAGGATCTCAAGAAACGAAAAGAGGAAGCCAGGCAGGGCTTTTTCCAGTCAGCGTACCCTGATGGGGAAGCGAAGACATGGCTCCTGAATGTGCTGGAAACAAAAAGGCCGCCATACCGGCTGATGATGAAGCTCTACGAGGAAAACCCGGCTGGGCTTCAAAAGGTTCTGGACGCTCTTTCCATTGGGATGAACATCCTGAAGACCGGAACCGGCTTGACCAGGCTTGCGATATTTGCCGCCCAGGCGTCAGGGGATCCGCACTTCTTTGATGACCGCGAGAACGGAGGAAGGATGCTGGTTTCCTACCTTAGCGGAGAAGCGGGACTTGAGGAAGATCCAAAGAGCGCCGAAGAGAGAAGCGAGCTATACTACCAAGCCGGGCTAATCAAAGATGACATCTCCAGCTCATGCGCGACTTACGGGCTAAACGCCACCAACTTGGATGGGCTGCCAAACCCGATGTTCGCAAGCTCTGCAAGGGAGCCTTTCATAGCCTCCTTGGCCAACATCGCAAGCATCCGGGACGCTTCGGCTAAGAATCCTGGCGTTCCGATCCACATCGTTGAGAACCCGACAGTCTTCAGCGCCCTGACTGACGCGGACATCAAGCGGCAAGGCGATCTGGCCCTGATATGCTCGAACGGGCAGTTCAACCTGGCGGCGCTAGCCATGATAGACAGGATAGCCAAGAGCGGCGCCAAGCTTTTGTACTCAGGAGACTTTGATCCCTCCGGCTTGCTTATGGCCCAGCGAATAAAAGACAGGTACAGCGATCAGCTGGAGCTGTGGAGGTATGGCCTGGACGACTACAAAGCCTGCCTTTCCAATGTTGACTTGTCCAAGACGGAGCTGGCGAAGCTTGAGGGAATCCATCTGCCGGAGCTAAAAGAAGTGGCGGAGCACATGGCGGCGCTGAAGAAGGCTGGGTACCAGGAAAGCATAATCGACAGGTATGTGAAAGACTGCGGGCTGGAATAGCATGGCGGAACGGCCAGGCTGGAGAAGCCATGCCTGAGTATGAGGCTTGAAAACATATTATTTTTGATTAATATTTGCAGGCCGGGGCGGACGCTCCGGCCTTTTTTGAGAGGCGAAAGGTCTGGAAGGCTGGATTGAGCAGCGTTTAGCATTGCTGGCAGGGCCTGGGATAAGCGTTTTGAGGCCGCATTTAAAGTTAGTTGACACGCGTGTAAATTTTAATTAAGCGACTCGCGCGATCCCTTGAAGGCGTCTTGCCGCTATCAGACCTTGCGAAGACAAGGCCGTAACTATCATGAAGGCAAACAGCGAGCCCGCCGCCCTAAGCTGGAAAATCTTGTGTATTTGATTGCAGCGGTCTATAATAAGACCATGGGCTTAACGCCAGCCGCGAGGGATGACGATCCGTCACATCTAGCCCGCTTTGTTTGGCCGCACAGGAACACGTTTCAATGTTATCCCAATCAGAGAGGATGTTTTGCCGATGAGGAAATTTTTAACGCTAGCGCTTTTGGTTTTGGCTTTAGGCCGCCCGGCCTTTGCCGCAGAGCCGACAGCTCCCAAGAACGATCCAGCTATCCAAATCTACAATCAGGAAGATGGAAGCGCAAAAGTGGCGTTTGAGCAAAGAGGCGCCAGCTATGAGGTTCCAGCTGGGGCGCCCGTTCGTCTGCTTCTCATAAACGGAGGCTTTGCGGCGGACGCAAAGATAGTCGTGGAAAGCGACAGAACGCTTGTGCCTTTGCGGATAGTCTCTGAGAACCTTGGCGCTGAAGTCGGATGGGACGGAACAACGCGCACAGTGACGATCACTGATGGATCAAACGCCGTCAAGCTTGTGATCGGCAGCGCCGAGGCTGACGCCAACGGCGCATTGATAAAGCTGGACGCCCCTGCCCGCATAATAGACGACTACACCTATGTTCCCTTGCGGTTCATAGCTGAGGCGCTGGGCGCTGAGGTTGGATATGTTGCCAAGTTCAACGACTGGCAGGGCAGCCTGTCGCAGAGGTTCAACAACGCTACTATAGTAACCGTGGAAAAGGAAGCGGGAGCTGTCCAAAAGACCGTTGCGGAAGGGCTTGCCGCAGTCAAGGCGGCCTCGGTTGCCGAGCATGACAGTCTGGTGGCGTATTACAAAGAGATCGGCGCCAGCTTCAGCGACGAGAATCCGGACTACGATCCAGCTGATATTGAGTACATCGACAAGAACATCGGCAGATACTTTGTTTACCGCCTGAAGGGCTTTGAAGGGTACCAAGTGCTTTACAACAGCTTCACTGGAGAAATCTACAGCGATCATGCAGGATTGCCGACTTTCAACATTGACAAGGGATTTGTCAATATTAGCTGGCTGTATCAGTGATTGAGCGAAAGGCCGGAGCGGATGCTCCGGCCTTTTTGGCGTTGGGAACGCTGGCTGATTTCCCGAAATATGCCATATCAAAGATGTTAATGCCGAAATCAGCAATAAATTTATGTAATTTTAGATCTTCCCTTTTCATCAATTTACATGTATAATAATGGGAGCATGTCCGAGGACGAAAATCCCGGACGAAAAACCGCGCGTCTCTCCTTTAAAGAGCTAGGGCAGAAAAAGAAAAATACACAGCAAAGGATGTTGCATATGGAGACTCTAGATACAATCGGAGGGTTTTTGTTTGGCGACGGCATGGACCCCATGAAGGTTGTCAAAACGTTTGATATCGATGGCCAGCAGTTCTATGAGCTCGATGAAAAAGCGCTGATCGCAAGCTACAATGGCAATGTTAGTTACCGCCTAGACAACGAATACGCGTTGGAAAACGCTGTATTGGACAAGTACCCTAACACCAGGCCTATGAAGGATGCAAAAAGCCTGTTTACGAAATGCCTGAAAAAAGGCATTGACATCATAAGCTGCTTGGAAAGGGAAGCCGCTTTGACTGAGTGGCTGGACAATATGCAAGAGATTGCTGAGGATTGCCGCCAGGCTGGAGACATTCACAACGCCATTGCCGCCAAGTGCCTTTTTCTCTCTACCGTTCTCAACGTCATCGTCTTCCCCTCTCCGGAAATGCTCCAAAGAGGGCACGACACCATTGACAGCATAGGCAAGGACTTCGAGGGATTGGATGCGGACGCGAAGGAAAAGGCTTTCGTGCTTGCCTTTGAGTGCATGGCTGAGTCCGCCAACTTTGATACCGGTTTCCAGAGAGTCTTGATTCGGGACGTGCTGTTCCCCAACTGCCCTGGCAATGACTGCAGAACCAGGCTTGAACAGCGAATTCTCAGGAGCCCGGATGAAGATGAGATCGCAGAGCTGAGGCCCTTGCTGAATTCGATGCCGCCAGACAATCCGAAATACAAAGCGAAGCTGGCCCATGAGAAGCAATCAAGCCTTATAGAAGAGGCACTCGATAGAAAAGACTTCGATGAGGCTCTGAAGCTTTGCCAAAACCAGGGGACAGGGCTTGATCTGTCGAAGTATCAGCTGGAGCTAAGCGAAAACATCTCCAACACGGGCATAAAAAGAGAGCTCTTGAAATCCCTGGCTCTTAAGGACGCCCAGCACTTCCAGAAGTTCAAGAACGCGTACTCAGAAGATGAGTGGAGGGAAACCGCTCTTTCTTTGGTAAAAGATTGCGAGGGAACTCCGCTTTACATCCAGCTAGTCATAGATCAGGATCTGAAGGGCAAAATGCTTGAGCTTTGCATGAACAATCCTTCACTGACCGCTGATCTGGCGGAGCGCATACTTCCCGACAGCAAAGAGCTGCTTGCCAAGCTTTTCGTGAAAAACATATACGACAAGGCCGAGGCTGCCACCTGCCGCAAAGACTTGAGAGAGGTTTGCAACCTTATAACAAAGTACAAAGAGCTCTTCAATGTGGCAGACAACAGCCTCAAGGAAGACTTCATGAAGAAGAACAACAGGAACCGCGCGTTCTTGGAAGAGCTGCGCAGGGTAAGATAGAAGAAAAAAATAAAAAATAAAAATAAATAAAAAAAAACCAAAAAGCATGGGCTTGCCCATGCTTTTTTGATTGGCTTTAAATTTGCGGCGTTTCGTCCGTTGCCTCCAGCTTGAAAATAACTGGGCGGATCCCGTCGTTGCATGCGCCGATGGCCACACCCGGCTTGCCTATCCAATCGCTGTGGTAAAAGAGCTCTCCGTCTTTTCCCATGCCATGCGACAAGGCAAACGCGAACTGATAGACAGCTTTCCAAGCCTCATCGCAGAATCCCTCTGGCTTGGCGTAATCCGCATAAAACACCTGGCCCTCTTTGTGGAAAGGGCATCTGCCTAGACCTTTAACTCCATACTCCTTAGCGAGGCGTTCGTTGAAAGACGTCTCCAAAACCGTGATTTTTACTTTTTTCATCATGTCAAAGCCCTCCGTTATCGCGATCCCACAAGCCCGTGTCCTTGGCAAATTTCGGGCTGTATAGGGTTTTATTTCAGCCATCCCCATGCCCATTTTGCGATTATGGCTATCACCACGACCCAGATAATTATTAGAGGAATGGCATACTTCCAGCTTTTAGGTTTCCCGTCTTTCCAAAGGCCAACCGCTTGCTCCCTGCACTCGGCCAGTATATGCTTTGGTATCAGCTTTACGGCCAGCGAGATCAAAAGAGGCAGTATTATGATGTCATCCAAGTAGCCCAGCAACGGAACAAAGTCTGGTATCAGGTCAATCGGAGAGAGGGCGTATCCTACGGCTGCGACAGCGGCGATTTTGGCGAGCAAAGGAGTGTCCTTCCGTTTGTACGCCAGGAACAAAGCGGACAAGTCCTGCTTTATTCTATTGACAGCTTCCATGACTTTACCCATATCCTCGTTTCCCCTTTTCTATCTTGGAGCCGCATATCCGGCTTTTGCCAAACCGCCTTGGCCTGGCAATCAAGTTTACATGGCCCTTGCTCTCAAAAAACTCCTTGATGAACATGGATTTGTCAACATAATAGCTATGTCCGCGCCTTAAGTGCGCATATCGGTTTGTCTTCAAAGACGGGCCTATGCCTAGACGCAATTTACTAGAATTATAGCATTATCTCAATAAAATGCAACACCTGGAGCAAGGAGAGGGCTAGAAAAGGTAAATTCCATGGCAAGAACATATATGTAAAAGCATAATTTACCATGGAATTATACCATTGTAAAACAGGATTCACAAGTTTAGCAGGCCATGCGAATATCCCGGAATTCCGGACTTTGCCTGCTCGATTGAAATTATCGAAAAAATGTTTGATTAGATGTTGACAGCCCCAAAATAATGAGGTATGATATGTGTGAACAAATACACGTGTTATAGCACGCACGCAAGTCACAAAGAATTGAAATTCCGTGAGAGCGCGGCGGGCTATGCAGTTGCGAGAAAGGAGGCAAATATGGGGCAGCAGTTTTTCCTGTCGCTGTATGAAGATGCTACAAAAAAGTACGGCCACATCGATTTCTCGCTTGGAAAGCTTGTCGAGATCGCCTCGAACAGCAAGCGCAAGGATTGGGGGCACATACTGAACCGCCCTCTGAGAGTGGGATTCATAGGCGACGCGAGCGATAGGTACTACAATGAAGAAAATGAAGAGGACTATGACAATGAGGAGGACTGCGACAATGACAATGAGGAGGACTATGACAATGAGGATTACGGAGTCGCATCCCTGCTTCCCTCATTTGAAAGCGATTGCGCCGGAGAGCTGGAGCTTGGCGAAACAACTTCAGACGTTGGCTGGACGGGCTATCTGATCAATCACACGAAGCAGGTGTACTTCGATGTGAGCGCATATTACGAGGCCAGCCGGATTGGAGAATTTAGCTTGGATCCGCTGCCGATTTTGACAGCATCAGGACATGCTGCGTCTCTCTTTAGGGAGGGGTTCTCTAACGGCTCGGCCTACTCGCTGCTGGGCTCCTGGTTCACAGATGTGATTGAATGGTCAAAAACTCGCCCAGCTGACATGGATGAACTTAAAGGCTTGGAGTTTAGGGAAATACATCCGTTTGATTACTACAAGATCTGGGGGGTGACGCCAGACAATTATCTGGCTGACCGCAATGGCCAGACCTTTTACTCCAGAAAGGTCCTAGGATACCTTTTTCATGTGATCAGCCCAACGAAGAGAAAGTACTTGGTCATTAAAGACGATAAAGGAATTAGGATTCAGTCTGAGCTGGTTCCTGATCCAGGTGTTGTCTTGAAACATGACGGCAAATCTGCCTCCTTCATTAATGAGGATGGCAGCAAGTTTGAGGGCTTTCGCCACGAATGGTTTGGCAACGCTTATATTTTGGACAGGCGCGGAAACAAAGTATCTTGCGACGAGTGGCTTCGTAGCCGACCGAGAAATTCAGCTTGAGCCCAATTCTGGATTATCGAAATAATGTTTGATTAGATGTTGACAGCCCCAAAATAATGAGATATGATGTATTAACAAACACACGCGTCATAGCACGCACGCAAGCCAAAATGAATTGAAGTTCGCGCGAGCGCCATCAGGAATGATATGCAAAAACTTCCAGAAGCGCTTGCGCTTGAGATAAAGGATTGACTGGAGCGCGGCTGGCTATTCAGCCGCGAGAAAGGAGACAAATATGGGGCAGCAGTTTTTCCTGTCGCTGTATGAAGATTCTACAAAAAAGTATAGCCACATCGATTTCATGTTTGGAAAGCTTGGGGAGATCGCCTCGAACAACGAGCGCTGGGTTTGGGGGTACATACTGAACCGCCCTCTGAGAGTGGGATTCATAGGCGACGCGAGCGATAGGTACTACAATGAAGAAAATGAAGAGGACTATGACAATGAGGAGGACTGCGACAACGACAATGAGGAGGACTGCGACACTGACAATGAGGAGGACTGCGACACTGACAATGAGGAGGACTGCAACACTGACAACGAGGAGGACTGCGACACTGACAATGAGGAGGATTGCGACACTGACAATGAGGAGGATTGTGACACTGACAATGAGGATTACGGAGTCGCGTCCGAGCTTCCCTCATTTGAAAGCGATTGCGCCGGAGAGCTGGAGCTTGGCGAAACAACTTCAGACGTTGGCTGGACCGGCTATCTGATCAATCACACGAAGCAGGTGTACTTCGATGTGAGCGCATATTACGAGGCCAGCCGGATTGGAGACTATTCCTTGGATCCGCTGCCGATTTTGACAGCATCAGGACATGCCGCGTCTCTCTTTTGGGAGGGGTTCTCTAACGGCACAGCCTTCTCGCTGCTGGGCTCCTGGTTTACAGATGTGATTGAATGGTCAAAAACTCGCCCAGCTGACATGGATGAGCTTAAAGATTTGGAGTTTATGGAAATATATCCGTTTGATTTTCACAGGATCTGGGGGGTGACGCCAGACAATTATCTGGCTGACCGCAAGGGTCAAACATTCTACTCAAGAAAAGACATTGGGCTGTTTTTCATCTCTATAAGCCCAGGGAAGATAAAGCACTTGGTCATTGAAGACGATAAAAGAATTAGCATTCAGACTGAGCTGATTCCTGATCCAGGTGTTGCCTTGAAACATGACGGCAAATCTGTCTCCTTCCTCGATGAGGATGGCAACAAGTTTGAGGGCTTTCGCCACGAATGGTTTGGCAACGCTTATATTTTGGACAGGCACGGGAACAAAATATCCTGCGACGAGTGGCTTCACAGCCGACCGAGAACTTCAGCTTGAGCGCAATTCTAGATTATCGAAATAATGTTTGACGAGATGTTTACAGCCCCAAAATAGTAAGATATGTCATAGCACGCAAGCCAAAAAGAATTGAAAGTCCGCGCGAAGTGCTTGCGATTGATAAAGGATTGACCGCGAGAGCGCGGCTGGCTATGAGCATATCCCAAAATTATATCCGAGGCGCCGGAAAAATCCGGGTGTTTGCTCGCAGAAGCCCGAGCAAACTAATTGAAGCGTTCGCCAGGATTTTTCCGGCGCCATTTCGGAATTTTGGGATATGCTCTATGCAGCCGCGAGAAAGGAGGCAAATCATGGGGCAGAAGTTTTTCCTGTCGCTGTATGAAGATTCTACAAAAAAGTATGGCCGCATCGATTTCAAGCTTGGAAAGCTTGGCGAGATCGCCTCGAACAGCAAGCGCAAGGATTGGGGGCACATACTGAACCGGCCTCTGAGAGTGGGGTTCATAGGCGACGCGAGCGCTAGGTATTACAAAAGAGAAAATGAAAAGGACTGGGAGAATTACAATAAGGACTACGGAGTCGCATCCCTGCTTCCAGCATTCGAGAGCGATTGCGCCGGAGAGCTTGAGCTTTGCAAAACGAAGCAAGACGTTGGCTGCACGGGCTATCTAATCAATCACACGAAGCAGGTGTACTTCGATGTGAGCGCATATTACGAGGCCAGCTGGATTGGAGAATTTACCTTGGATCCGCTGCCGATTTTGACAGCGTCAGGACTTGCCGCGTCTCTCTTTTGGGAGGGGTTCTCTAACGGCACAGCCTTCTCGCTGCTGGGCTCCTGGTTCACAGATGTGATTGAATGGTCAAAAACTCGCCCAGCTGACATGGATGAACTTAAAGGTTTGGAGTTTAGGGAAATACATCCGTTTGATTACTACAGGATCTGGGGGGTGACGCCAGACAATTATCTGGCTGACCGCAATGGGCAGACATTTTACTCAAGAAATGACATTGGGCTGTTTTTCGTCGTGATAAGCCCAGCGAAGAGAAAGTACTTGGTCACTGTAGACGATAAAGAAATTAGCATTCAGTCTGAGCTGGTTCCTGATCCAGGTGTCGTCTTGAAATATGACGTCAACTCTGTCTCATTTTTCAATGAGGATGGCAGTAAGTTTGAGGGCTTTCGCCCTCTTTGGTTTGGCAACGCATACATTTTGGACAGGCGCGGAAACAAAATATCCTGCGACGAGTGGCTTCGCAGCCGACCGTGAAATTCAGCTTGAGCCCAATTCTAGATTATCGAAATAATGTTTGACGAGATGTTGACAGCCCCAAAACAGTAAGATATGATGGATTAACAAACACACGTGTCATAGCACGCACGCAAGCCAAAAATAATAGAAATTCCGCGAGAGCGCGGCTGGCTATGCAGCCGCGAGAAAGGAGGCAAATATGGGGCAACAGTTTTTCCTGTCGCTGTATGAAGATTCTACAAAAAAGTATAGCCACATCGGTTTCATGTTTGGAAAGCTTGGCGAGATCGCTTCGAACAGCAAGCACAGGAAGTGGGGGTACATACTAAACCGGCCTCTAAGAGTGGGATTCATAGGCGACGAGAGCGATAGGTATTACAAAGAAGAAAATGAAGAGGACTTCGACAATTACAATAAGGATTACGGAGTCGCATCCCTGCTTCCCTCATTTGAGAGTGATTGCGCCGGAGAGCTTGAGCTTGGCGAAACAACTTCAGACGTTGGCTGGACCGGCTATCTGATCAATCACACGAAGCAGGTGTACTTCGATGTGAGCGCATATTACAAGGCCAGCTGGATTGGAGATTTTAGCTTGGATCCATTGCCAATTTTGACAGCATCAGGACATGCCGCGTCTCTCTTTGGGAATGGGTTCTCTAACGGCACAGCCTTCTCGCTGCTGGGCTCCTGGTTCACAGATGTGATTGAATGGTCAAAAACTCGCCCAGCCGACATGGATGAACTTAAAGGTTTGGAGTTTATGGAAATATATCTGTCTGATTTCTACAAAATCTGGGGGGTGACGCCAGACAATTATCTGGCTGACAGCAAGGGGCAGACATTATACTCAAGAAAAGACATTGGGCTGTTTTTCGTCGTGATAAGCCCAGTGAAGAGAAAGTACTTGGTCACTGAAGACGATAAAAGAATTAGCATTCAGTCTGAGCTGGTTCCTGATCCAGGTGTTGTCTTGAAATATGACGGCAAATCTGTCTCCTTCCTCGATGAGGATGGCAGCAAGTTTGAGGGCTTTCGCCACGAATGGTTTGGCAACGCTTATATTTTGGACAGGCACGGGAACAAAATATCCTGCGACGAGTGGCTTCGTAGCCGACCGAGAAATTCAGCTTGAGCCCAATTCTAGATTATCGAAATAATGTTTGATTAGATGTTGACAGCCCCAAAATAGTAAGATATGTCATAGCACGCACGCAAGCCAAAATGAATTGAAGTTCCGCGCAGCGCCATTAGGAATGATAAGCAAAAACTGCCAGAAGCGCTTGCGATTGAGATAAAGGGTTAACCGAGAGCGCGGCTGGCTATGCAGCCGCGAGAAAGGAGGCAAATCATGGGGCAGCAGTTTTTCCTGTCGCTGTATGAAGATGCTACAAAAAAGTATGGCCACATCGGTTTCTTCTTTGGAAAGCTTGGTGAGATCTCCAAGAGCAGCAAGCGCAAGGAATGGGGGTACATACTAAACCGGCCTTTAAGAGTGGGATTCATAGGCGATGAGAGCGATAGGTATTACAAAGGAGTAAATGAAGAGGACTGTGACAATGACTATGAGGATTACGGAGTCGCGTCCGAGCTCCCCTCATTTGAGAGCGATTGCGCCGGAGAGCTTGATCTTGGCGAAACAACTTCAGACGTTGGCTGGACCGGCTATCTGATCAATCACACGCAGCAGGTGTACTTCGATGTGAGCGCATATTACGAGGCCAGCCGGATTGGAGACTTTAGCTTGGATCCGCTGCCGATTTTGACAGCATCAGGACATGCCGCGTCTCTCTTTTGGGAGGGATTCTCTAACGGCACAGCCTACTCGCTGCTGGGCTCTTGGTTCACAGATGTAGTTGAATGGTCAAAAACTCGCCCATCTGACATGGATGAACTTAAAGGTTTGGAGTTTATGGAAATATATCTGTCTGATTTCTACAAGATCTGGGGGGTGACGCCAGACAATTATCTGGCTGACAGCAAGGGTCAGACATTTTACTCAAGAAAAGACATTTGGTCGCTTTTCGTCGTGATAAGCCCAGCGAAGATGAAGCATCGAGTCAGCAGGGACGGAAGGACGGTAAATATTCAGCCAGAGCTGGTTCCTGATCCAGGTGTTTCCTTTAAACATGACGGCAAATATGTCACTTTCCTCAATGAGGATGGCAGCAAGTTTGAGAGCTTTCGCCACGATTGGTTTGGCAACGCATACATTTTGGACAGGCGCGGAAACAAAATATCCTGCGACGAGTGGCTTCACAGCTGACCGAGAACTTCAGCTTGAGCCCAATTCGGCTTTGCCTGGATTATCGAAATAATGTTTGATGAGATGTTGACAGTCCCAAAATAGCAAGATATGTCATAGCACGCACGCAAGACAAAATGGATTGAAATTCCGCGAGAGCGCGGCTGGCTATGCAGCCGCGAGAAAGGAGGCAAATCATGGGGCAGCAGTTTTTCCTGTCACTGTATGAAGATTCTACAAACAAGTATAGCCACATCGGTTTCATGTTTGGAAAGCTTGGCGAGATCGCCTCGAACAGCAAGCGCAGGAAGTGGGGGTACATACTGAACCGGCCTCTAAGAGTGGGATTCATAGGCGATGAGAGCGAAAGGTATTACAAAGGAGTAAATGAAGAGGACTGCGACAATGACAATGAGGATTACGGAGTCGCATCCGAGCTCCCCTCATTTGAGAGCGATTGCGCCGGAGATCTGGAGCTTGGCGAAACAACTTCTGACGTTGGCTGGACCGGCTATCTGATCAATCACACGCAGCAGGTGTACTTCGATGTGAGCGCATATTACGAGGCCAGCCGGATTGGAGAATTTAGCTTGGATCCGCTGCCGATTTTGACAGCATCAGGACATGCCGCGTCTCTCTTTTGGGAGGGATTCTCTAACGGCACAGCCTACTCGCTGCTGGGCTCCTGGTTCACAGATGTAGTTGAATGGTCAGAAATTCGCCCAGCTGACATGGATGAACTTAAAGATTTGGAGTTTATGGAAATATATCCGTCTGATTTCTACAAGATCTGGGGGGTGACGCCAGACAATTATCTGGCTGACAACAAGGGTCAGACCTTTTACTCCAGAAAAGACATTGGGCTGTTTTTCGTCACGATAAGCCCAGCGAAGATGAAGCATCGAGTCAGCAGGGACGGAAGGACGGTAAATATTCAGCCAGAGCTGGTTCCTGATCCAGGTGTTTCCTTTAAACATGACGGCAAATATGTCACATTCCTCAATGAGGATGGCAGCAAGTTTGAGAGCATTCGCCACGAGTGGTTTGGCAACGCTTATATTTTGGACAGGCACGGAAACAAAATTTACTTCGATGATTGGCATGACGAGCAAAGTTGAGAATTATGCGCTTTAGGCTGACCAAGGAGGAATTATGGGACAGCAGTTTTATCTATCGCTGTATGACGACGCTTCCAACGAGTATGGATGCTGTTTTTATGTGTTGGGCAAGCTTGGCGAACTTGCCATGAACGAGCATAGCTTTTGGGAAAATGTCAAGGATCGGCCTCTTCGGATGGGATTTATAGGCGATGAGTATGTACCGCTATACAACCCGAAAACGGAAGATTCTGACGATCTCTGTGTCGCTTCAGCGCCGCCCAGATACCAGAGCGATTGCGCAGGTGAATTTGGACTCGGCCTTCCAGGTGAGTCAACTTGGTCTGGATACGTGATTAACCACACCAAGCAGGTGTATTTCGATGCCAGAGAATACAAGGATGCAAACCAGACAGGGTACCTATGCCTGGATCCGCTGGTGATCTTGACGACTTATGCCAAAGCCTCGAGCATTTTTCCCCATGGCTTTACAGAAGGCACTGCCTACTCCCTTTTGGGCAGCTGGTTCACGGATGTTGTAGAATGGTCGCACAAGCGCCCAAAGGCCATGGATCAGCTGCGAGATCTGGAGTTTAGGGAGACAGACTTGAAATCGGCCCTTGACACCTGGGGGATAACCCCGGATGGCTTTCTGGCCGACAGAGGCAATAAAACGTACTGCATCAGAAAGAATCTGGGGTTGTTTAAAACTGTCATCATGGCAGCAAAGATCAGGTATAAGGCAACGCGGGAAGGAAACAAGATTCGGCTGACATCAGAGCTTGTTCCTGATCCAGGTGTCACGGTGAAAAACGAAGGTGGCACTGTTAGCCTCTTGAACCCAGACGGCAGCATATACACGGATTATCGCGACGAGTGGCTTGGCAACGCATATATCATTGATCGGTTTGGAAACAGGATTTCCTGCCAAGACTGGCTAAGCAAATTTCCCAAGCGTCCCAGCATTTATCCCGAGAGTCTCAATTTTTAAGAGCATAAAAGCCGCCCTCCGGGCGGCTTTTGCATTCGCGTTAACCCATGGCGGCAAAGACTACCGCAAACTGCTCGTCTGAGTCAGCGCCTAGGGATGCCTGGCGGACTATCTGCGCGGCCAGCTGGTCATGGGGAAGCCCGCATCGCTGGTTTTCATTATGAAATTGCTTCAAACTTTATTTCCATGTCCTTTGCATACTGCTCCGCATATGCCCCGGCGGGCGCGTGGATTGTGAGATTTTTGCACCCCTCAAACGAGTTGCTTCCTATCGCTTTAACAGAAGCGGGGATAACGACTTTCGCAAGCGACGCGCAGTTCTCAAACGCTTTTACGCCAATTTTCTTCGTGCCATCCGGAATGGCAATCTCCGTCAGAGCGGAACAACCGTTGAACATATATGTCTGCACTGCTTCCAAATCGTCCGGGAACGTAACCTTCGCAAGTTCCGTGCAACCGCTGAATGCGCTGGTGCCGATGGTCTTTATTCCCTTTGGAAGCGCAATCTCTTTAAGACCGCAGCCGTAAAATGCCTTTTTCCCGAGCGAATTCAAGCCTTCGGGCAGCGCGACAGAAGTAATCTTTCGACATTGGCTGAAAGCAAAGTCGTCAAGCGTTTTCACACTGTCTGGAAGAGTGGCTTCTTCTAATTCGCGGCACCCCCAAAACGCGTTCACGCCAATCCGTTTCAAGCCTTTGGGTAATGCAATCTTTTTTAGCGCAGTGCAACGCGTGAACGCAGCTTCTTCAATCACTGTTACGCCTTTCGGCAGGGTGACATCGGTAACGGCCATATTCTCATTAAACGCATTTTTCCCGATTATTGTGATATTTTTCCCTTTGTATGCTGACGGGACTTCAACCACACTTTCCGTTCCCTTGTACTTCACAGACATCGTTTTGTCGTCAATCGAACGGAAAATGAAATTTTGGCGCAGAATGTCATCCGGCGTTATTTCCTTCATCGCCTTTTGGAATTCCCGTTCCAATTTTTTCTCCTCTGTTTTTTGTTCCTCCGCAAGATTCACATTTTTATTCTTCCAATTCAGCAAAAACGCTGCGGATTTAGCCGCGCTTGTTTTACTTGCATATTCGATATACGCGTTCACCCGCTTTGGATGCAGCATGTCGCACACGCTCAGCGCGCTGAGCATTGTATCCGAATCTTTGTCTATCAGTTTTTTCACATATTCCTCAAACGCTTTTGTGTTGCTGCTTAACCCGTCGAAAAGACCAATGCCGTGCAAGGCTATCAGCACAACAGCGGATTCGTCGTCCGCAAGCGCGGACAAAAATTCATGCTTTTCCTTTTCCTTTAATGCTTGTGTCTCGCCGAGTTTACCTGAAAAAGTGAGACTTGAAAGTCCGCTGCAACCCCTGAATGTTTTAGGGGCGATTTTTGCGGAACGCGGCACAGTGAGCTCATTCAGATTTGAACAGCCATTAAACGCATGTTCTCCGACTATTTTTACACTTTCCGGCAACGTGAGTTTTGTAAGCCCGGTACAAGATGAAAAGGCATTCACATGGATTTCCTTAAGTCCATCCGGCAGCGTTATTTCTGTAAGCCCGCTGCATCCTGCGAACGCGCCGGTTGTGATATTGCTGAGTTTACCAATTGCTTTCAATCCTTTTGGCAGATGCATTTGTTTAAGTCCCTTGCAACCGTTAAACGCGGCTTGCCCAATTGTTGTCAAGCTCTCGGGAAAATTCACTTTTTCAAGTCCCGTGCAACCGTTAAACTCGGCGTCTTCGATTGTTTTCAATCCTTCCGGCAGCGTGACTTCTGTGAGATTAAATAGCTTCACAATAGTATTGTTGATTGTTTTCAATTCTTTTGGCAGAGTTGTTTTCGCGGATTTGACATTGCTATCAAACGCGTTAAGACCGATTTCGGTCAGACTTTCCGGCAATTTAACAGTTGTTAGTCCCGAACAGCCGGCAAAAGCACCGAGTGTAAACAGACCTCCTCCGATTTTTTCCAATCCCTCCGGAAAAGCGATTTCTGTAAGCCCTGTGCAACCGCCAAAAGCCCATGTGCCGATTTCCGTCAAACTGTCAGGCAGGTTAACTTTTGCAAGTCCCGTGCAATCGCCGAATGCGTTATTGCCGATTGTTTTCAAACACTTCGGCAACTTGATTTTCCTAAGTCCATCGCAACTGCGAAACACACTGTTATTAATTTTCGTCAAGCTGTCCGGAAGCGCAACAGCCGTAAACCCAATGCAACGTCTAAAAGCCCCCTCGCCGATTTTCGTCAAGCCGTTCGGCAAGTTGATTTCTGTAAGTCCGGTGCAATCATTAAACGCATAGTCATCGATTATTTTCAATCCTTTCGGAAGGATGATTTTAGTCAGTCCTGTGCACTTTTCAAACACACGGCCACCAATTTTAGTCAAGCTGTTTGGCAGCATGACTTCCGTAAGTCCCGTGCAGCCCTCAAATGCCCCCCTGCCAATTTCCGTCAACCCCTCCGGCAGCATGATTTGTGTAAGTCCCGTACAATTGTTGAATGTATAGTCAATTGTTTTCAATCCTTCCGGAAAGGTGATTTTCGTAAGTCCTGTGCAACCATCAAATACAGCCCAGCCTGTGGTTTTTGTTTTTGGCAAAGTGATCTGTGTCAGCCCTACACAACCTTTAAACGCCCTATCACCGATTTCTTTTATCCCCTCGGGCAGTATGATTTCCGTAAGGCCCACGCAATCACTAAACGCCATATCACCGATTCCCTCAACTTTTTTCGGCAGAGCAATTTTTTTAAGCTCACTGCAATGGAAGAACGCACTCACACCAATATGAGTAATTCCTTCAGGCAAGGAAACCTCCGTAATATTTTCGGAATATTGAAATACTCTTTCTCCAAGCTTTAAGACAGGCTGCTCCGCGATCACGTCCGGAACTATGATATTGCAATCATCACCAGTATACTTTACGATTTCCACACCGTTCTTGCAACTCTTGTACTTCCATTCCCCGCTTACTTTTGTTTGATTTGGTGTCGCCATAATCTCCTCCTCCTAATAAATTTTATACATCCTCTAATTCCGCAAGCTGGGCGATTATCTCCATCTGCCGCTCGTGGAATAACAACTCTTTATTGTGCTTAAAATACGCCTCGCAACCGTAGCGAGAGATGTGGCGCGCTGTGTAGTAGCCCGTTGTCAGTTCTGTGACGAGAATCAGCATCTCTTGACCGTCGGGGAAAACTTCCTCGCTAAATGCGAACACGTTGTCAAGGTGCGCGGTTACGGCCTTTGCGTCTTTTTTTATCTCCGCCGTGTATTGCTCCAACTCGGCCTTTATCAGCTTAAACGCCGCTTTTCCGTCCGGCGAGGCCGCCTTTGCAATCTTTGCCGCCATCTTGCCAAGCTCCTCCGCCGCTCGTTTCATGGCGCGTATGGCTTCGCTTGATACGCTGGACGCCTTTTCGCCCGTTTCGACCTTCGCCGCAAGCCCGGCGGCGGCATTGGCAAGTTCCGTTGCGGTGTCCGCACCTGGCAGAGCAAGCGCCGTACGAACCGCGCTAAGGGACGCCGCCAACGTTTTCGCGGTTTCCTCGCGCTCGCTTATCACGCGGGCTTCAGCGGTTACACGATCAAGTATCAAGCCAATCAGCGCCAGCCGCTCGTCGAATTTCGCCGCCTGCGCGCGGGACTTTATCTCATCGGACGCTTTGCCGTCCAGGATGTCGTCCACCTGATAATCGCTGCGGTATTTGTTCCACAGGTCATAGCATATCGCAAAATCCTTCGCGATTTTCTTGTTCTGCAAATACTGCGCCGTCAGGTTCTCGTCCACAGTGATACCGTGCCGCTCGTACAGCAGCATCATGTCGGACAGGTCAACCCAACCACGCGCGGTGACAAAGCTTTTGCCGTCAACGGTGGTTTCCATTTTGTAGAAGTTGTCGCTTTTGATGCCGAGATAGGTCGTCACAGCCGGATGAACGCCCTTCTTATAGGCGTACTCCTTCCACACGCCATAGTCCGGCTCGATGTCCACGCGCTTAAGCCTGTCCCATGTCACAGTGTCGAACTCGCGCACCGAGTTGTTGTACTCCGGCGGATTGCCCGCAGTTACCACAATCCAGCCGTCCGGGACGCGGTGCCGCCCGAATGTTTTGTATTGCAAAAATTGCAGCATGGCGGGGTTGAGGGTTTCAGACACGCAGTTGATTTCGTCGAGGAATAGAATCCCCTCCGCAAGCCCCGTTTCCGCCGTCATGTCGTATACCGACGCGATGATTTCGCTCATGGTGTACTCGGACACGTCGTATTCCCGCCCTCCGTAGGTCTTCTTGGTGATGAAGGGCAGACCGATTGCGCTCTGCCGCGTGTGGTGCGTCATAGAGTACGCCACAAGCCCCACGCCCAGTTCCTGCGCGATTTGCTCCATCACGGCGGTTTTGCCGACGCCCGGCGGCCCTATCAAAAAGACAGGGCGCTGCCGCTCAATCGGGATGATGTACTTGCCAAACTCGTCCTTCGTGAAGTAGGCGGTTATAGCGTTTTTGATTTGGGTTTTGGCTTGTTTGATGTTCATAAGTCCTCCCAGACTGCTCAGTTTATTTTCTTTTGCGTAACTCGTTCTCGTCCTCCTGTATCATAAACATTATATTTCATCTTTCCCAAGCACCAGCTTAATCGCCCAAACGGGCACTTCCGGTACTTTATACTCATCGTCCACAAACACGAACGCCGCTTCGTAATCCGGCTTCCGCGCCGGGAACGTGCCGTAGCCGTCCGTGAAGAATATCATCCCTTTCAGGTTGGCGAACTCTTTATTTTTTATCAGCTTGTCTGTGTATTCAAACACGGGGCGGAAGTCTGTGCCGCCCAAGCCGCGAATCTTCATTGTTTTCAAGTACGCGTCAAATTCCTCCCGCGAGGTGATTTTCGCGTCCTCCTGTATGCCAGCGTCGCATTGAATGATGTGCACGTTGACTTTGGTGAAAAAGCTCTCGCTCCCCTGCAATATGTTATAGGTCTTGTTCAAGAACTTCTGCGCAAGCTCGCCGCTGACCGACCCGGATGTGTCAATCGCGATGATAAATTCCTTGACACGCTTGACTTCCTTGTATTCCAACGGCTCAATCAACGGCACATTGCCGTAGAGCTTTAAGCCGTAGGTGTAGAAGATGTAGTCGAACTCGTCGTCGCTGGTCTGCATGACCTCGCCTTGCACCGCGAATTTTTGCAGGAAGTCGGCGTAGTCGTAGCGTTCGCGTGTGACTTCCGCGAGGTTCTGCGTCATGCTGCCCGCATTGTCGCCATGCTGCCGCGAAAAGGTCTCCATGTCGGTTTTGGCGCGTTCGGAAAGCTCCGTCCAACGCGCCTCCGCCGCTCCGCGCAACGCCACAGCGCCGCCCGAATCAACGTCGCCATCACCACCGTCGACGCTCGCCCCCGCGAAACGCAGATACCACGGCATATGGTCATCGGCGAGAAAGGATTGCCGCAACGCCGCGACCTGTCCGTCCGTGTAATTTTCGTCGAGGAAATATCGGTACAGCTTCTCGGCTGTCAGCATGTTCACCTTGCCCTTCAGCTTGATGATCGCCGCTGCTTGCGCCCGCGCCCGCGCGCTGTCCGCCGCCTTGATGTTCAGCTCGGAAATCGCACTCTCCACCGCAATGTCACACGCCAAGTCCCAGCACGCCTGATTTACAAGTGTGCTGACGAACAGGTGACGGAAGATGCAGTGCATGACGATATGAAGGTAGTCCCGTACGACGGCTTCCTTTTCGCGCTTGTACGCGCCCAAGACGTATTCCAAGCCGTAATGCAGCCGCCGTCCGTCCGTCGACAGCGTTGTAGGCGACTGCTCTAAGGTAAGCTCGCACAGCGCTGCGTCCATAAACCGCAGCTTGACAAGCAGTGTGTTACGAGAGAGCAGCAGTATGTCGCGGGCGATGGTCGCGGCGCGGGTTGGTGTGGTTGTTGTCATTGTGGTAGACCAATCCTTTTCCTGATAACATTTCTTTTTTTTAGCGATCATTTCGACAATAAAAATCATTTCGAAAATAAAAATCATTTAGAAAATAAAAATCATTTCAAGGAAGAAACCGGAAACCGGAATCCGCAGCTTTTTTGTATCTGCCGAGGTTCTCCTTGTATGTTCGCTGCTTATCCATATTTTCTGTCACTGATTGTATTTTATCCCGCCCAAACAGTCCTGTCAATACGTTTTTGCAAGAACTTTCTGCCATTCACATGCGCAACTCGCATTAATTGAGATTTCGCGCGAGCGCCATCAGGAATGATAAGTAATATTTGTCAGGAGCGCTTGCGATTGATAAAGGATTAGCGGCGCTCATGTCTTCAAAGACGGGCCTATGCAGATCGCAGTTCACAAGAAATTCAAGCAAGGCGCCTTCGCGATCTTCAGGACTTAAAAAGCCGCCCTCCGGGCGGCTTTTGCATTCGCATTTGCTTTTTGTTTTTTGTTTTTTGCTTTTATTTTTTTATTTTTATTTCTTTCTTTTTATGACCTTAAGCCTTGTGAACTCGTCCCTGTCCCTCTCTTCAAGCGTTTCCGTTATGTGCTTCACCAAGCCCTCATATTTCGGAATAGTCACATTCTTCAGAGCGTTAGCCCTTTTCTGCGTCTTCTTGATGTTTAGCGCCAAGCGGTATGCCGCGTTTTCAATGGACGCCAAGGAGATGATTAGATCCTTGACCTCATTGAACTTCTGGTAAGCCTCGTCAAGGGAGGCGGACGTATTCCCGAACCCGAAGTTCGGGGTGTCCTTTGTGCTGTTGTCATAGCTGGCAAGTGGTATCTCGACGCCCATGATGCTTCTGGACTTGATAACTATCGTGGTCTCTTGGGGAACGCCGTAGCTGAAGCGCTCCACGTTGGAGATCCCCATTTCTATGTTCGCCTTTTGAAGCGCGGCGTAAGCCTGCGTGAATATGAGATCGATGCTTTCCTGCAAATCCTTTGCCCGCTCATTGAGCTCCAGGATCTCGCGTATAAGGACGTTGCGCTTCTTGTCCATTAGCTCGTAGCCCTGCCTTGAAAGAGCGAGGGTGTTCTTGGCGAGAATCAGGTTGCCTTTTGTCGGGAATGATGTTTGGTCCAACAGGCCACCTCCTCAGCGGCTTGGCTGAAAATAGTCAAAAGCGTATCCCCAAGATTAAAGATGGCTAATAAAAGCCGCATGGCTAAAGCAGCGCATGCCTTTGGCGATTGCCCTTGAATATTGGGCAAACGCTTTTCTTCGCAACTAAGCGCTTTTCAAAATTTGGGATATGCGCTAAAAATCAGAGGCTGTCCTTGACCTATAGTATTCGTCCAGGAGCTTCGGGTTGATCCTGTCCAGCTCATTCCTGGGCAGGGCGCCAAGAGTCTCCCAGCCAAGTTCTATCGTCTCGGCCATGGAGCGGTTCTCAAACTTGTTCTGGCTGATGAAATGGCTCTCCAGTATGTTTCCGAACTCAACGTACCTTTTGTCAACGTCCGAGAGCTCATCCTCGCCTATTACAGAAGCCAGGGCTCTGACGTCATTGACGTGGGCGTATGAAGAGAAGATTTGGTTGGCCAGGTCAGGATGATCCTCCCTTGTGAACCCTTTGCCTATTCCATCCTTCATGAGCCTGGAAAGAGAAGGGAGGATGTTTATCGGAGGATAGACGCCTCTCTGGTGAACGCCCCTATCCAGGACTATCTGCCCTTCCGTGATATATCCAGTCAAATCTGGGACTGGATGGGTAATGTCGTCATTAGGCATTGTGAGAATGGGTATCTGCGTGACAGACCCCTTGCTGCCTCTGACTATGCCAGCTCTTTCGAAGAGCGAGGCAAGCTCTGAGTAAAGGTACCCTGGATAGCCCTTGCGGGACGGTATCTCGCCCCTGGCTGAGGAAATCTCCCTGAGCGCTTCGGCGTAGGAGGTCATGTCGGTAAGGATGACAAGGATGTTCATGCCCTTCTCATATGCCAGGTACTCAGCGGCGGTAAGCGCGGCTCTAGGGGTGACGAGCCTTTCGACAACAGGGTCATTGGCCAGGTTCAAGAACATGGCGACCCGCTCTATGGCGCCGCTCTCCTCAAATGTCCTGCGGAAAAACTCGGCTACGTCATACTTGACTCCCATTGCGGCGAAGACTACCGCAAACTGCTCGTCTGAATCAGCGCCTAGGGAGGCCTGGCGGACTATCTGCGCGGCCAGCTGGTCATGAGGAAGCCCGTTTCCTGAAAAGATAGGCAGCTTTTGCCCTCTGATCAGGGTGGACAGCCCGTCAATGGCTGAGATGCCGGTTTGTATGAAGTTTCTGGGGTATTCCCTGGAAACGGGGTTTATAGCCTTCCCATTGACGTCTCTCCAGCACTCGGCGTAAACATCGCCAAGCCCGTCTATTGGCCGTCCCAGCCCGTCAAAAACCCGGCCCAGGATTTCTTCGGAGAGCTTGAGCTCCATCGGCTTTCCAGTAAACTTTGTGACAGTGTTATGAAGCGAGAGCTCTGTTGTGCCCTCGAACACCTGGATTACCACTTTGTCGCCAAAGATTTGGACTATTCGCCCCTTCTTCTTTTGCCAGCCGTCAACAGTGATGTCTACGACTTCCTCATAGGCGGGATTGTCTACGCCTTCCAGGATAACAAGCGACCCGCCCTTGATTTCGCTCAAACCCATGTATTCCATCTAGCAAGACTCCTTTTATAGCGCATCCAAAAACTTACGCGTTCTTCTCGCAAGACTCCTTTAATAGCGCATTCCAAAAACTTACGCGTTCTTCTCGCAAAACTCCTTTTAGGGCAAATCCTATGCGTTGTTCTCGTAGAGCCTTCCGTAAAAGCTGTCAATCTCCTTGAAGTATGAGTTCAGCTGCGCTGGATCGCTGTTCCCCGTGTTGTACTTGATGGCTATCACCTGGTCAAAGATGTCGCAGGCCTTGAGGACGTTCATGGATATGCCAAGGCTTATGAGCTTTCTGCACTTCTCGTTGAGGTACAAAATTATCTCCATCATTTTGAGCTGCTTTGCGAAAGGCACGTAAGTGTCAAACGCGTGGTAGGCGTTTTGCTGGACAAAGCCAAGGCGTATGACCCTGGCGATCTCAAGGGTCAGCCTCTGGGAGTCTGGAAGCACGTCTGAGCCTATGAGCTTCACTATCTCCATCAAGTCGCTTTCCTCATAGAGGATGCGAAGCAAGGCCTGCCTGTGCGTCAGGAAGTCAGGGCCGACATTGGCCTCGTACCAAGGCTGCATGTCGTCCAGGTATTCAGAGTAGCTGGTGAGCCACTGGATCGCAGGGAAATGCCTGGCGTAGGCCAGGGATCGGTCTAGCGCCCAGAACACGCGGACAAACCGCTTTGTGTTTTGCGTAACCGGTTCCGAAAAGTCAGCGCCTTGGGGCGAGACGGCGCCTATTATGGTGATTGAGGCAGACTTGCCGTTAAGGGCGGTGATGTTGCCAGCCCTTTCATAAAAGCTTGAAAGCCTTGAAGCCAGGTAGGCGGGGAACCCTTCCTCAGCTGGCATCTCTTCAAGCCTTCCTGAAAGCTCTCTCAAGGCTTCAGCCCAGCGGGAGGTGGAGTCGGCCATTATAGCAACGTGGTACCCCATGTCCCTGTAGTACTCAGCTATCGTAATTCCTGTGTAGATGCTGGCCTCTCTGGCGGCGACCGGCATGTTTGAAGTATTGGCGATAAGGATGGTGCGATCCATCAAGGCCTTGCCTGTCCTGGGATCCTTGAGCTTCGAGAAGTCTTCAAGAACCTCTGTCATCTCGTTGCCGCGCTCTCCGCAGCCAATATACACTATAATGTCAGCGTCAGACCACTTGGCCAGCTGGTGCTGGGTCATTGTCTTGCCGGTGCCGAACCCTCCTGGTATGGCGGCCATGCCGCCTTTGCCTATTGGAAAGAGGGTGTCTATAATGCGTTGCCCAGTGATCAGGGGACGATCTACCATTTTGCGCTGCTTCACGGGGCGAGGGTTTCTTATCGGCCACTTTTGGGCCAGGAATATTTCGGTTTCCGGGCTTTTTGGCGCCTCTTCCCCGTCTTGAAAATAGTTCTTGGGGCCAGAGGCATCGGACGCGACAATGGCTATAACATCTTTGATATTGTACAGCCCGTCTGGAGCGACTTTTTTCAAAGCGCCCTTCACCCCAGGCGGGATCATCACCCAATTTGTTATGGACGGGCTTTCTTGCACCTGGGCTATTATGTCTCCGCCTGAGACCTTGTCGCCCGAATGGGCCAGGAACTTTACTTCCCACTTTTTCTCAGTGTCCAGGTTTTCGACATGGACACCCCGGGAGATGAAAACCCCGGAGCTTTTTTCTATGGCTCTTAGCGGCCTTTGAATGCCGTCAAATATGTTCCCTATCATGCCAGGCCCAAGAGTCGCGGCCAGCTGCGATCCCGTGCCGTAAACAAGCTCTCCTGGCTTTAGCCCTGTGGTGTCCTCAAACACCTGGACCGTGGATCTCGCGGCCTCTATGCCGATTACCTCGCCAATAAGCCGCTCTTCACCCACAAGCACCATCTCGGACATCCTGAAGCCGTCTTGGCCTGTGACGGTAAGCACCGGGCCGTTAACACCGAATATGGCGCCGGTCATATTGCGCCTCCCTCGAACTTCAGCTCATTAAAGCTGGACTTCTCCTCTTTGAGGCGAGCCAGGTACGTATGGTCTTCCATCACTTTTCGGCTGGGTATCACAAGGATGAACCCGCCAATGAAGTCTTCGGTTGACGCTTCGCAGTCCACGCAAGAAAGGCTCTGGGCGACAGCCATGTCTCTTTCCATGAGCACAGCCTTGACCTGCCCGTGCTTTTCCGCAAGCGCCGATATCTCAGCCGCCAGCTCCATCCTGTAGCCGTCTGTCTTCACATGCTCCAAAAGAGCCTCGAGAACATCCTCGAACAGCTCTCCAACAAGCTTCCCTCGAAGGTCGATGGCGGCCTTTTTTGCCTCTATCGAAGCGCGGACAACATCTTTGTTCTTCATTTGGGCAATTTTGAGCTTTTCGCTCTCAACCCTCTGCTTCGCTCTGCGTTGGGCCTCGGTTGTTATGTCCGCGAGAGCGCTTCCCATCTGCTCTTCCATCTCGGCCATTATGGCGCTTCGCAGGCTTTGCGCCTCTTGTTCGGCCAGTTTGGCGAAAAAGGCAAGCTTCTCGTCTATTTTCATAAAAGCCTCCAAAACGCTGTATTGCAATAAAATATAAAACTTGTTCAAAATCAAAAGCTTGGATCTGCAACAAATAAAACCTGCATTCAAAAGCTTGGATCTGCAAGCGAAATTTTAAAGCCAAAATCCAAAGCCTACTCCAGCTTTACGCCAATGGCGTCCCGCACATAGGCTGTCAAGAAATCCTTGGTTCTGCCTGTCCCGTGCCTGTCCGGAATCTCCACCACAAGCGGCTTGGCTCTTGTCAGCTTTATCTCTTTTATAATGTCAGGGAACTGCCTGGACAGCTTTTCCATGATTAGGACAATCCCTATGCTGTCGTCTTCGACCACTTTGTCCAGCTGGGCCTTCAGCTCTTCCCTTGTATGGACGACCGCGCCGTCAACTCCAACAAGCCTCAGGCCAGTGCGCGTGTCGACGTTGTCTGATATCAGGTAGATTTTCATACTCGGCCCAATATCGTAAATGAGATCAAAAGGCCGTATATGGCTATGCCTTCGCACAGTGAAACGAAGATCAAGGCCTTTCCCATTATCTTCTCGTTCTCGCTCAAGGCGCCAAGCGCCGCTGAAGCGGCCTGGCCAGTCGCGATGCCTGTGCCTATGGTGCACAGGCCTGTAACCAAGGCGGCTGCCAGGTACGCCATCCCGGCGTCAGACGAGGCTGTCGCCGCAACTTCCTCTGCGGCATACGCGTTTCCTGAGAGCATGAACACTGTGGCAAATACAAGGACGCCAAAAAACGAGATGATGTTTGCCGCCAAGACTGTCTTGAACGACCGGGGCTTGCGCTCCCCAAACCAGTAGAAAGCCATTGGGACCACTATGCTAAGCGCGAGAAGCGCTATAAGCACTTTGACTGCCATTTAAAAAACCTCCATATCTATCTAGTCCAAAGGTTTGGCGCTCCTGCAAAAAATGCGTCTTTTCAAGCAAGCCTATCTTTTCAAAGGCTTAGCGCTCCTGTATGAGATAAACTCCCGTCCATCGCCCTCGAAAAACCTGGAAAACATCTCGTAAAACTGAAGGCGGAGAACCTGTATTCCTACAACAAGGCCCTCAAGCGCGATTACCAAAACATTCCCCAAGACCAAGACTACAATGTTGTCCTGCCCGCTCGCGGTTTTAGCCAGGAGCATGACGACTCCCATCATTCCGGCATGGCTTAGCGCAAACGCGCCAACGCGGACAAAAGAGACAGTGTTTGTGAAGTATGTCAGGAGCACCTCAAAGAGGCCAATGACTGTCTCCAGCACGAACATTCCCGCTCCGCCCTCAAGCTCCAGCTTCTTTCTTTCAAGAAGCCTGGACAAAGGCTCGCGAAGCGCGACAAGAGCAAGCGGAACCGCTAGGACGCCGACAAGAAGGGCGACGTGGAGCGTGGATTGCTTCAAGAAAACAAGACCCACGGCGCCAGCGACGACAATGTAAAAGACCAGGCCTGGCAGCCCATTTGGCGAAAAAATGAGCTTGGGCCATTGCTTTTGCTTTATGGCGTTTGCGATGTTGAATCCCATGGCGCAAAGTATGAGAAAAACGCCTATCACGACGGCTATTGTAAGGGTGTCCATAATATCCTCGGACGGTCGCATCCAAGCGGCTTCTATCAAGTCCTCGCGCCCGAAGACGGATCCGTAGAGAAATCCGAAGAATATGCTTGAGACGCCTATGACACCCATCACCGCTCCAAGCGCCATGCCTTTCGCCTTGTAAAGCAGCGTTCCCAAAAGAGCTATGACAGCTCCTTGCCCAATGTCTCCAAACATGAAGCCGAAGAGCAGTGTGTAAGTTATAGCCATGAAAAGGGTTGGATCAATCTCTCCGTATGACGGAAGCCCGTACATGCGGGTGAAGAACTCGAAGAACCTGACAACCGGCGGATTTTTCAGCTTGGTTGGAGGCGCTTGCGAGCCTTCCTGGGTATCAGACAAGAAAATGACCTTGTCATCAAAAGCCACTTCCTTTTGAAAAGCGGCCGAGTCCTTCTCGGACATCCATCCCACGAACATGAAGTAGTCCTTTGGCGTCTTGGCCGCGAACTTCTTCGCCTCGTGTATGTTGTACAAATCTATTATCTTAGTCGCGGCCTCGGCTATCCTGGCCCGCTCCTCCTTTGATCTCGGCTCGTCTTTGCCCTTCAGGCTGTCTATCTCGCTCTTCACCTCGTCGAGCTCGACTTTAAGCGCCTGCATTACATCGCTTGGCGAGCCCTTCAGGGGCTTTCCGCCAAACTCGCTAGGCAAGGATATATGCTCGAAATGCAGGGAGTCAAATATTTGGTCAACCTTCTCCTTAAGCAGCCTGGGCGTGGCGTACACTCCCCAAACATGCTCCTTGCTTCTGCTGGCTTCCAGGAACAGTATCTCTGGATCCACGTACAAGAAGGCTTCCAGCTGCTTGTTGTTGGACAGCGGCATCTTTCCGAAGTTCAAGGATATGAGGTTGAATTCGAGAATGTCGGCCACATCGAACCGCAGGGCTGAAAACGGGGCAAACGTTGCGATCCCCTCTTCCAGCCTGGCGCTTTTCTCCATTAAGGCCGCCCGCTTCTCGGAGTATTCCTGCTGGGACTTTTTCAATGTTTCGAGTATGCTTGTGGCCTCTTCCCCAGGCATGCGGCTTTTGCCCTTGAATGTGAATTCAGGGTTCGCCAGTATCCTCTCGGATGACTTTGCCGCTTCCTGGTACGGGTTGGCCGTGACCAATGGCGTCAATCCAGCTTTTTCTGCCAGCTTGCTGGAAGCCCGCTCCAGTTGCACGTCATAGTTGGCCACGTACTTCTCGATAACCCAATCCAAGTCACGGATGTGGCCCATGATGTTGACATACATCATTTTTTCGACCATTGCTCCACCCCCTCGCCAGATATGCTTGCATGCAATCTTTAGATTTTTGGGATATGCTCTTAAGCTCTAGGCTGAACGCGCCCCTAATATATTCAAAAACTTCATGATTTCCTCTGGCGCCAGCTTGTAGCGGACGCCTTCAACCACTGAAACGATGTTTGAAACCTCCGCCTCCTTGGCGAAAAGGTACAAAGACGCCGCCGCCAGCGAATTCGGCCTCATGGCTAGCGCCCGTTTGTAGACTCTGGCCATTTCCCTCCCGAAGGACATCTCCAGGCTTTCCTTGCCGTCAAAAACGCCAGCGTAGGGCGACTGAGCGACAAGGGACTCAAGCTCCGGAACGCTCTTGGCTTGCACCATGGCCACCAGGGCCTCTTTTCTCAGCCTCTTGCTTAAAGGGATAAGATGGGCGTATATCATGATATCGGGAAGCTTGTAGTAGCTCTTGAGCCTCCAGACCCACATGATGTTTCTGAGATCCACCTCTATCCCCTTTATTTCGGCCATCGCGGCGAGATCGCCTCCTGCCAGCCATTTCGTCTGGCTCTTGGACAGGTTCATGTAATAGTACAGATCCAGCTGCGTCTCCATCTCGAAAAGGGATCTTTGCTCTGTGTAAGCGGAAGCCAGCATGCTGTGCATTCCGGTGCCCTTCAAGTTGTCTATGAATTCTGGCACGGTCTTGGAATTCTTGAGCTTGCCTATGTCAACTTCCAGGTCATCGCCTAGGAGCCGGCTCAGCTCGTCTGTGAAAACGCTTCCAATATCGCGCTCGTCATACACCATGCAAAGGAGCTTCTTGATTATCCCAAGCTCGAAGTTCAAAAACAAGGCGCTCAAGTACCGCCTGATCTTGAAGTCTCCAATAAAGTTGTAGATGTTCCTGAAGTCGGCCGCCAGGGAAAGCATGAGGCTTTGCTCTATCATTCCCCGATGCAGCTCGTCTCCCTCCAGGTAGGAAAGAGCGCTCTGGTATGACGGGCTTTCGCGCAGCTTCTCCGCCACAGCCCCCACTGTGGGCTGGGCGCAAAGCGCTCCGTAGTCCCCCGCGTCTAGCAGGCGGCCTTTCATGGCTTGTATCTTGGCGTTGACGCCTGCGTAGTCCATGCCATCACTGCCCTATAATTTTTTTCACTAGATCGTCCCGCCACAAAGACTTGCTCATCTCATAGCTTTCCTTGAGAGCCTTAATCCATTCCTTGCCCTTTTCCTGGGCGGAGGCAACTTTCCCTTCCGTCTCAGCCCTTGCTTCCTCCCTCAGCTTATCTATCTCAGCTATCGCCGAAAGGTTGATCTCGCTCTTGACCGCCTCGGCCTTTAGCGCTATCTTCTCCCTTAAGCTCTCCTTCTCGGCTAGCACGGCGTTCACTGTCTCTCCTGCCCTCTCCTCGATTACTCGAAGCTCCTTGATTACGTTCTCCATTTATGCTTCCCCCGAAATAGCGTTTTGGATATCTGATATATAGGCCTATATTCGCTGCGGACGGCGGCCGCATTTGCTTTTTTTTATTTATTTGCTTTTATCTCGGCCTCAGTTGCTCAAATCCAAAACTTGTCATTAGTTTGCATCCAATTATTAACATTATACAAGGCAAGAGCTCGCTTTTGTCTCATGTCTTTGGCAAGCCAATTTGAATCAGAATGCGCTTTTAAACCCGTCTCGAACTATCTCAAGAAAATTTGCCGCAAAGGGCTTGCTTTTGAAACCCAATATATACTTAGAACGCCAGAAATGCAAAAAGCTCCTGAACTCCCGCTCATAAGCAAACTTTGGCTTAAGCCCTTAAACAAGCTCTTCAAGGCTGTCTCTTCCAAAAAACCCTTTAGGGCAAGCCCCTCGCAACGATTTGTTATTTCGAGATTGCTATTAGGATATGTAGAATGCCTCTTAAGATGCAATACAAACGATCTCACAGCGTCCAGTATTAGCCAAAATTTCAGAACTTTTTGGCAGATGCTTTCTTGTCTTGACCTTCTCAGAAGCCAGCCAAGCGGCTTTTCCTGATAAATAATTATTCGTCAGAATATCTGTTGGCTGCAAAAAACCCACGAATGGCGGCATTGCCATTCGTGGGCGCTGTATGCTGTCAATTGGTGCATATCCTAAGCGTTTCCCTTGGGAAACGGCTCTAGGCGTTTACTTAGGAACCGCTCTAAGCGCTTACTTGGAAAGCGCTCTAGGCGTTTACTTGGAAAACGCTTTTGCTCTGATCTATTAGACCATCATTGCCTTGCTGACTTCAGCGGCAAAGTTCTCTTCTTTCTTGGCAAGGCCTTCGCCCGTCTCGAACCTGGCGAACCTTTTTACTTTTATTGGGCTTCCGGCCTGCTTGCCAGCGTAATTGAGATAATCTCCCACTGTGTAAACCTTCTTGCCCTTTGTCTCCTGCTCTGGAAGCTCGGAATCGCGGACATAGCCTTGGCTGACCAGAGTGATCTCGGAGATCTGCTTCTCTGCGCGGCTTTTGGAGATATTGGCAATGATGGTTTCGTTTTTCTTCTTGTAGTCGGGGTTTGCCGCCGCCTTCTCAGCCTCCTCGGTGAGCGTCAGCTGCTTGGCTATCTCGGCCTCTTTTTCGAGAACCTCAGCTGATATCTCATCTTTGGTGACGAATTGCGGCGACATGGAAGCTATCTGCATGCAGATGTTCTTCGCGGTCTCAGTAACCACTGGATCAGTGGACTCGGTTTCCACCTCAAGGAGCACAGCCACTCTTCCGCCGCCGTGCACATAGCTTGTGATGAATCCGCTGCCGGACTTTTCGAACCTGACAAAGCGCCTGATGTCTATGCGCTCTCCGATGATTGCTGTCTTCTGCACAAGCGCGTCTTTCACGCTGACGCTCTCGTCTTCAACCCATTTTTCAGCAAGGAGCGCTTCGGTCTCGGCTGCGCTGGAATTCAGCGCCTGCTTCGCGACTGAAGCGACATAAGCCTTGAAGTCGGCGTTCTTGGCAACGAAATCGGTCTCGCTGTTGATCTCAACCAATACGCCTTTGTTTCCGTCTTCTGATATGAGGGCCGCAACCAGCCCTTCTGAAGCTATTCGCCCCGCCTTTTTCGCGGCGGCCGCAAGGCCTTTTTCCCTAAGCAGCTCGACGGCGCGATCAAAATCACCATCGGCTGCGGTAAGCGCGTTTTTGCAATCAGAAATGCCAGCGTTAGTCATTTCCCTAAGTGTCTTTATCATTGCGGCTGTGACAGCCATCTCTATTACCTCCACGTCTTTTTTAGCGTTTGCGCGATATATGGCGCTATATAAACAAGCGAAAATCGCTCCAAAGTAAACAAGCGAGAATCACTCCAAAGCATAATCGCCCCTGAGAGCATATCCCAAAATTCCGTATTGGTGCCGGAAAAGTCCTAGCGAATGCTTCAACGCAGGACTTTTCCAGCATCTCGGATATAATTTGGGGATATGCTCTAAAGCCGGAAGGCTGGCGCCTTCCGGCAAAAAGCGTGCAATCTATAAGCATTATTAATTCATGCTATGCACTAAAGGGCTTCTCTTCAGGGGCGTAAACCTTAAGCTCCCTGTCCGCTTGCGGCTTCCTGCGAAGCCTTGTCGCCCTTCTCTTGGTGCTGAGCTGTCCTGAACTGCTCGCCTTGCCTGGCTTCGAGAACCGCGTCAGCCATCTTTCCGGAGATCAGCTTGACAGCCCTTATGGCGTCGTCGTTGCCGGGGATGACGTAGTCCACTTCTTCAGGATCGCAGTTGGTGTCAACGATCGCCACAATCGGGATGCCCAGGTTGCGGGCTTCCTGGATGGCTATGCGCTCTTTCCTCGGATCTACGATGAAGAGGATATCGGGGACGCGCTTCATTTCCTTGATGCCGCCCAGGTTTTTGCGGAGCTTATCCATCTCGTGGACGAGCTTGGCCACTTCCTTCTTGGGAAGCGCCTCGAAGGTTCCGTTCTCCTGTTCGGCTTCGAGCTTTTTCAAGCGCTCGATCCTGCTCTTGATCGTGTTGAAGTTGGTGAGCATGCCGCCCAGCCATCTCTCGTTGACGAAGTACATGCCGCAGCGCTCGGCTTCTTCCTTGATCGACTCCTGGGCCTGCTTCTTGGTTCCCACGAAAAGGATCTCTCCGCCGTTCCTGATTGTCTCAGCAACAGCGCGGTAGGCCTCGTCGACCTTCTTGACTGTCTTCTGCAGGTCGATGATGTAGATGCCGTTTCTCTCGGCAAAGATGTACTCCTGCATTTTCGGGTTCCAACGCCTGGTCTGATGGCCGAAGTGAACCCCAGCTTCCAAAAGCTGCTTCATTGATATGACGCCCATAAGCGCACCTCCTGGTTTTAATCCTCCACAGCTCGCGTTTTGCGCCGCAGACTTGGAAACAAGCACCATGCGACGAATTGAGCTATGTGTGAATTTGAACGGAGAGAATTATAGCACAAGAAAGTTCTCTTTGCAAGTGCTAAATGCTGAAAATACAGATTAGAAAAAACGGCCATTCTTGGAAGCCATATCTCAAAGGCTTTTGGTGCGATAAGACGTTTATGCCAATTTATGGGTGTAGCGTTTCGCGTAAATTTTATGCATATTTTGCGCCTAGCTACGCAGCGGGTTTGATGCTTCCCCTGCTAGTGCTCACTCGGACTCCCGAGGGAGGCAAATCGCCCAAACCTTTCTCATCTCATCAAATTCAGATGCCCATCGAACTGACATATTTTGGTTTTACCTTACCATGATTTCTTTATTCCACCATGGAATTTAACACATTTTTACACGTTTGCCCCTGTTGGCGCTTGCTCAGACTTTGATTTCTAAGCCAATAGTGACCTTACCTAAACGTTAATTGATGAAGAAAATCCAGAACTGCTAAGAATTATGATAGCCGCTCTTGAGAAGCTCACTGATCGAATGAAGCCAGCATCGGAAATATTGAGCGATTGACCTGCAAAAAGCTTAAAAAAAAGAAATGGCCCTATTGGGCCATTTCTTTTTTTGCACTAAAAAAGCCGCGCCTCAAAGACGCAGCCCCTTAGCGCGGGCGCCAGCCCGCCCGCCAATGCAAGAATCTTTATCTTCTCGCGCCTCCGTAGTGAATGATTATCTCTTCAGTCAGCTCTGCAATGTCTCCTACGATTGACTCGCAGACTGAGTTGTCCCGGCCGTTCTTGGTAAGAACGCTGCAGTTGAGGCTCCCCCTCGTCTGCTGGAACGCATCCAGAAGCTTTATCCGCAGGGACTTCACAGTTGCCTCATTGTACAGGAGGCCAAAAACCATTACCGCGCCTATCAAAGCGCAGCAAATGTTTCCTGCGCCAAGGCCGTTGCTGACTCCTTTGCACAGGTCAATGGACTGAGGAGGGACATATAGGCCAAAGCGCTGCTCTGCGGCCTTTATTATCGCCTGGGAACAGTTGTACCCCCTTTTGTAGAATTCGATGGAACTCTCGCGCATTTCGAAAACCTCCCTGCTTGATACTATGAGACAAGCAGCGACTTGGTTACATGGGCGAGAGCTTTTGTTGCAAGAGAGCGCGAGAATCGCCTTTTCGCTCTTTTATAAGTTTGAGCCTTGGGATACGCTCCAAATGTTATGCCTTAAGCATAAAATCAAGGCTTTAACGCGCAAACCAGGCCTATGCGTCTTTACGCATAGGCCTGGAAAGCTTGCACACTTTTTGGCGCATCGCAACTTCGGCGCATGCGCATGCTATTCCGTCCAAACTTTGGAAGCGGTAGGCATATACTTGGCAAACCCTGCGGTCTTTTCCTTCTCGTGAATAACGGCGTAGACCAGGCCCGCGAGAGCCAGGCCCAGCGCGAAGCCTATCAATGGGCTCTGGTTGATGAATCCCATAGCCTGCGCCAGGTAGTATCCTCCCAAAAACCCTGAGAGAAGAAAGACGAAAGGGATAAAGTACATAATGGCGGCGGCGGTCAGAAAGCTCTTGGGCTCAAGCTCGACGCTCACCAAGTCAAACATCGCGGCGTCAGCGTTCTTTGCCTCCAGCAGCATCTCCTCAGCCTGGGGGCCAGGATGGCACATCCCGCATTTGGCGCAAGCGTCCGACCTCTCCAATTTGACCAATACCTTGGAATCATCCAAGCGCTTTACGACCTCTCCATATTCGCCCATTGCTACGCCCCTTCTTCCCCGGGACACCCTTCCTAGCCTGACGCTGCCTCCAATGCCTACGATCATGGCGCAAAAGAAGAGCAGAACGCTAACTGTCTGAAATGGGTGAATCCCAAGCAGCACAAAAAACACTCCGAACATCAGCAGGTAGATCCCGCAATGGAAGAACCTTCTTCGCTTGATCCTGATAAAAAGGACGAAAAACAATATAGCGGGAGTAAAGAAGAATGTCGCGATGCCTACCCTTGAAAAAGCTTCTGTTGGAACAATCCCCCACAGTGTGAGCAGCGCGCCTATGGGCAAGAGGGTCGCCGAGGCGAACAGCGCCCACAAGACCTTCTTTGTCACGAACAGGAGCGCCAGGGTTGCGCCGGCAGCGATCAAGAGCATGGCATAGTAATTGACCTTGAACAGGTATTGCAAAAGAGTGCTGGAGCAAAGCATGCCCAGCACAAATATCATAAGGATAATGTTTTTTCGTTTCATGGCAAACCTCACTTAATCCGCAGGGGAATGCCCGAGAAGACAATGTGCACCTCGCTGCTCAAAGCCGCCACTTGCTGGTTCACGCGGCCTAAAATTTCCATTAGCGCCTTGGTGGACGAGTCCGCGCTTGGCGGGCAAATGTCAACCTCGTTTGTCACTAGCACAACCATTGCCGGAATGCGCCTGGCAGCTGAAGTCAGGGAGTTCACATCCTCGACTATGGCTCTTTCCACCTGCCGCAAGTTGTTGTTCGCCTCGGAGTAGCCGTAGTGCTCTATTAGGCTTGAAACCAGCGTGGATAGGTTTTCGATCAATATCGCGTCGTACTGGCCGCCGACTTCTGACAGCAGCGTCCCAAGGTTCAAATAAGCCTCCTTGAGCTCCCAGTTGAATGGCCTCTGCTTTCTGCTGCGCCGTATCCGCTCCTTGTCAAACGCGTCCTCGCTTGGCGCGGACGCGGCAATGTAAAGGACACGATTGCCCAGCTTTTTGCATATGTTTATGGCCATCTTGGTCTTTCCGACTCTAGCCCCTCCTGTTATCAGTACCATAAGCTCTTCAGCCGCCTTTTCCCTGCTGTATTTGAGCGCCGTTCCCCGAAGCGTTGCATCAAGATCTACGAGGCGACAAGCGGCGAGGTTTGCTTTAAATGATTAAAATTTAATGAACGGCGCAAATTGTCGCGCCGGAGATTAAATCTAGTAACCGCCGCAGGCTTAGTGCATATCCCAAAATTCCGAAATGGCACCGGAAAAATCCTGGCGAATGCTTCAACTAGTTTGCTCGGGCTTCTGCGAGCAAACACCCGGATTTTTCCGGTGCCTCGGATATAAT
>JAISWZ010000712.1 GCA_031270945.1 Clostridiales bacterium
GTCTACATGATCGTCAATCCCGGCAGCGAAGCGGAATGCGCCAAGAAGATGCTTCCAAGCGAGATCAACCTCATTGAGATCCCCCATGACGACGCCTGGGCCAGGGACAACTGCCCGGAATTCGCGCTTGACCAGTCAGGGAAGCTTGTCGCCATCGACTGGAAATTTAATGCGTGGGGCTGGAAGTATCCCACTTGGAAGCTGGATGACGCCGTACCGAAGGCCCTGTGTGACCTTTGGAATATCGAGCGCATCGAAGCCCCCCTGTTCCTGGAAGGCGGTTCTGTTCACGTCAATGGGGAAGGCGCCTTGCTAGCCACAGAGGAATGCCTCTTGAACCCGAACAGGAACCCTGATCGCTCGAAGCTAGAGATAAAGGCTTGCCTTCTGGACTACTTTGGCGCAAACAAAATGGTCTGGCTTCCCTTCGGGCTTGAGGGTGACGAGACAGATGGGCATGTGGACAACGTTGCCTGCTTCGCAAGCCCCAATCATGTCCTGCTCCATAGCGGCAAAGGGACGCGCATGGAGGCCTGCGCAAAGGTTCTGACAGATGCGGGCTTCGAGATCTCAACCTTCCCGGAACCGGAAGGCGTAACCATTCCAGCCGCCAGCTACATCAACTTCTCCTTCGTGAACGGCGGAATCGTCATGCCAGCCCTGGGATCAAAAAAGGATTCCGAAGCCTTTGAAAAGATGAAAGCGCTTTTCCCAGACAGGGAAGTTGTCCAAGTGGATTCCATCGAAGTGCTCAGAGGCGGAGGAAACATCCATTGCATCACGCGGCAGGTGCCGAGAGGTGCGAGATGAGAAAACTTGTTGTCTCAGTCGCTCAGTTCGCAAGCGGCCCCTCCAACATGGACACTGCGGAAGGGCTCGTCCGTGAAGCCGCAAAGGGAGGCGCAAACATCGTCCTTTTGCAGGAGCTGTTTGAAACCCTTTACTTTTGCCAGACCGAGGATGGCACCCAGTTTGCCAACGCCACAACACTTGAAGACAACCAAGCCGTAAAACGCTTCAAGTCCGTAGCCCAAGAGCTTGGTATCGTAATCCCCGTCAGCTTTTTTGAGCGGCGCAACAACGCGTTCTTTAACGCCATAGCCATCATCGACGCTGACGGCAAGAACCTTGGCGTCTACCGCAAAAGCCATATCCCTGATGGAGCGGGGTATAGGGAAAAGTATTACTTCAGCCCTGGAAGGACAGGGTTTGAAGTCTGGGACACTGCCTTCTGCAGGCTTGGCTGCGGCGTGTGCTGGGATCAGTGGTATCCGGAAGCGCCCCGCATCTTCGCCCTAAAAGGCGCAGAAGTCTTGCTGTACCCTACAGCTATAGGCTCAGAGCCGAAAAATCCAACGCTTGACTCGCTCAAGCACTGGAGGGCGGTTATGCAAGGGCATGCAGCCGCAAACATGATCCCCCTTGCCGCCTCTAACAGGATCGGCGTTGAAAGAGCCTCAGACGGGTCAAGCCAGATCTCGTTTTACGGCTCGTCTTTCATAGCCGACATCCACGGCCAAGTGGCCGCAGAACTGGGAAGGCACGAAACCGGCGTGGCGCTGGCATCTTTTGACCTTGACGAATTACGGCATGAGAGGGCATGCTGGGGGCTGTTCAGGGACAGAAGGCCGGACTTGTATGAAGAGATTTTAAGCTTGGATGGGTAGAAAGAAGCAAGAGATAGATATAGGTATTAGAAAGAGATAGAAATATAAGAAAGAGATAAAAAGATAAAAGATTAAAAACGCCATAAAAGCGCGGGGAGCCCGCGCTTTTATGGCGTTTTAAGGTTTTGGGGGTTGAAACTTGAGATGCGGCCAAATTTAGACTTCCCCTTATCTTGCCATGGAATTATATTGACGAACGCTCAAATGTGGAATTTTCTTATCGTTGCCCGCCTCAGAACCTAGTCGGGCCGCTCCCGCTAACGATAAGAAAATTCTAAATCAAACCGTTCGTCAACTAAGAGTTGTAAGACCGTTCGGCCATTTTATGACTGCCTTGCTCTGGAAATCTGCTTCGGACATGACGTTTGCTCTTACGCCATTCTCTCCCAAACAGGGATCTCTCCCAGCCCGCATTCAATAGTAACAAAGCCTGGGCCTGTAAAGGTTGAGCCATTCCAATAGTCGCGCCAGACGCCCTGGGGCAGCCAGACCTTCCGGCTTGCCGCTCCTTCGAGAATAACAGGGGCAACCAAAAGCTTTTCGCCGAACATGTACTCGTCATCGATTGCGACAGCTGTTTCGTCCTCAAAGAAGTCAAAGACCAGAGCGGCCATCATAGGCCTGCCAGTCCTGGATGAAAGCTCAGCCTGCTCCTGAATATATGGCAAAAGCTTCTCTCGTTCTTTTATGAGCTTCGCGCAGATCTCTATCGCTTCAGGAGCGTTGCGCCTTTTGGCTATGTTCCAGGGGCTTCTGTCGTTCAGGCTGTCATTGGATTTTATGATCTCAGAAAATTGACCGCCCAGCGGTTCTGAATGCCACTGAACAACAGGCGAGAAGCAAGCCAAAGCGAATGCTCTCAGATAAAGCTCAGCGCTTGGCAATTCGCCAGCAAATCCTCCTATGTCAAATGTCCA
>JAISWZ010000017.1 GCA_031270945.1 Clostridiales bacterium
TTTTCACCTATGTACCCGCGAATCGACGCTTCATCGTACCCCTCAGCCTTAAGGCTGGCTATTTCTGAGCTTTCATTGGGTACAGGTATGACCTTCAGAGCAGCAAAGTACTCGTGCCCAAGCTCTTCTTTGACGATCTTGTACACCTTTCCGAAAGAGCCTTTGCCTAGCACCTCCACTATGCGCCAACGACCTCTATCGTATTTCTCAATCAATGACATGGCATAATCCCCTTACCTATAAGGTTTTAAGCAGACATCTTGTTTGGAATGCCTTGACATTGGTATTTAGTGCATATCCCAAAATTCCGAAATGGCGCCGAAAAAATCCTGGCGAATGCTTCAACTAGTTTGCTCGGGCTTCTGCGAGCAAACATCCGGATTTTTTCGGCGCCTCGAATATAATTTTAGGATATGCTCTTAGATTAGATTTATTTGCTACTCTATTATATCACATAACAATGCTAAGGCGCAACTCAAAAAGTCCCAGCGCCTGCTCTGCTAGGTTAAATCAATTTATTTTTCGACATTTTATCTCACCGACAACATGAACATCCAATATTTACTATTTCACTCAAAATTGATTTTTGCAGCGGTAAAAGCCGCGTTGAAGCATCGCATGCCTTTTCACCGCGCCTTTTGTAGATTTTAGGATATGCGCTTAGTTAATCATGAAGTTGACAAGCCGAAAATAAAGATTTAAACTCTAATTAAGTGCATCAAACCTTTTTTCAAAATGCCTGTTAAAATCAGGTTTATAACCCAACCTTAAAAACTTCAACCAAAAAGGAGATTTATCAAAAGTGGATGCAGGGAAACCAAAACTATACACTTATGAAGATTGGCTTAAGCTGGATGATGGCAATCGCTATGAATTGCTTGACGGCCAATTGATTGAAATGGCTGTCCCATTGACCCAGCACCAAGACATCAGCTATGAAATCGGCCGACAGTTGGGCAATGCAATACGGGGAAAATGCCGTGTACTTCCTGCTCCTTTTGGAGTGCGCCTCATCAAGGACAAGAATACGGTATTTCAGCCAGATATTTCGGTTGTCTGTGATCGCTCAAAAATTACCAGGGAAGGTTGCGTCGGAGCCCCTGACTTGGTAGTTGAGGTTCTATCCAAATCAACCGCAGGATTTGACAAGTTGGTCAAATTCAATAAATACCTGGAAGCCGGGGTTCGAGAATATTGGATTGTTGATCCAGAAAACAAGATGGTCACAGCCTTCAGGCTGTCTAATGGCGAGTATGTTGCCAAGGTTTTCGGCAATGGCGAAAAGGCCGAAGTTGCGGCTCTGGAGGATTGTGTTATTGATCTTGGATTTGTTTTCTTTGATTACGGCATTGACTCTGATGAGAGTTAAGGCATAGCCAAAATCAAATTCCCCTCCATGGTCCATCGCGCTTCTAAAGCGGAGAGCGGGATCCTATCAGGGCTAAACCAACACCATAAAAAAGCCCAGCCGGGCAAGCCCGGCTGGGCCAATAAAAAGCGTTCCAGCCGCTTTTTATTTTTTTGTTTTTTGTTTTTTTGTTTTTTTTATTTTACCCCTAGAACTTCGTATCGTTCACCAAGTTGCCAAGCACGGCCTTGATCTCCATTGTCTGCGTTCCGTTTCTGAGGATCCCTATCGTTACCTCGTCACCGACCTGCGCTTTCCCTATCTCGCCTGAAAGCTCTTCGATTGTCTCTATCGTTTTGCCGTTGAAGCTGACAACGATATCCGTAGGCCTGATGCCAGCCAACGCTGCCGCTCCGCCTTCTGTGACTTCTACAATGTACACTCCAAGGGAGGGCAGATTGTACATTTCTTTCGTGCTCTCTGAAACATTCTGGCCTGTGATTCCAAGGTATGCCCTGTCAGCAGACCCGTTCGAGATTAATCCTTCGATGATCTTCTTGACTGTGTTTGACGGGATGCTGTAGCCCATGCCCTCTACCCTGTTGGCTGTGAGCTTGGCAGTGTTTATCCCTATTACCTCGCCAGCCGAGTTGGCAAGCGCTCCGCCTGAGTTTCCAGGATTAATCGCGGCGTCTGTCTGCATTACGTCAAGGGTTTTGCCGTCAACCGTTATCTGCTTGTTGATGGCGCTTATGATTCCTGATGTCGCCGTCTTGCCTTCGCCCATGGCGTTTCCTACCGCCACTACGCTGTCTCCCACGCGAAGGATATCTGAGTCGCCGAAGTCAGAAAGCTGGTATTCAATGCCTTTTTCTATGAGCTCAGCCTTGCTTACGGAGATGACTGCCAGATCGCTTTCCTCATCGCTTCCTACAAAGTGAGCTTCCACTTCGTTCTTGTCATCAGTGGATATTGTTACTTTGTTGGCTTCGGATATCACGTGCTCATTGGTCGCAATGTAGACCTTTTCGCTGTCTTCGCTAAAGATTATGCCAGAGCCAGCGCCCGGCATCTCTGTTGTCTGATGGAAGTAGTTCTCTGCCATCACTGTGACGTTGATGCTGACAACCGCGTCTGAAACTTTCTTAACTATGTCGCTGATGTTGGCTGTGGTCTTCTCAGCGTTTGATATGATGTAGCTGGACGCGTCTACAGGGAATGTAAAGTTCTCGGTGTTCTCTTCTGCTGTGGCATTAGGAAACGCCTTAGTTGCCAAGCGCCCTCCGACGCCAAGCCCCAATCCCAACGTTCCAAACGCCAAGACTGCCAGTATCGCCGCAGCGAAAGTTTTCTTCCAAAACAGGGGCAGCTCCCGCTTCTTCTTTGGCATAGGCGCTGGCGCTGGCGCTGGGGCCGGCGCTATCGGCTGGGCTTGCTGCCCCTGGTTGTAGTATTGCCTGGGATATATCGGGTCTGGTTGCCTCTGCCCGTAACCTCCATCCGCCGGCCTTGGGTAGTAATACGGATCTGCCTGTCTTGGCTCATACCCCATTGGCGGCTCAGCGTACGCTCCAGCTGGCCTGTAGTACTGCGGGGGCTGGTAAGGCTCCACTGGCCCTCTGTAGTATGACGCTGGCGGCACTGCCGGGTTTTGATCCATGTACGGCTGAGGCGGCCCGAATGGGTATGCTGGGCCTGGAAACGCTTCAGGCGCTCCTGCTGGCGCGACCGGATCTGGCGCTTTTGCTGCCTCAGGGATTGACGCTCTCGCTGCGCTTGGCTCAGCGCTCATGCCATCTGGTTTTGCTCCAGCAATTCCCTCTTCCGGGATGAATATCGAATCGAAATTGATTTTCTTGTCGTCCATTACGCTCATCCTCTCTTTATGTTTTGGGTTGGGGTTTTTAGTTTGGGGTTTTAGGTTTTAGGATTTCAATCTTCGCTAGATTTACCGTTGCCGCCTTTGAAGCTAGGGGCTCGCTCCGCTAACGATAAGTCTCATGATATTGCTGCTTGCAAGCATTCCCAGCGCCAAGCGCTGCCGGGTCGTGATTTCAAATTTCTTGGGCCTTGCGTTTTCTTGTTGAGATTAGTATAGCTCCTCATTTTGAACAAAATATGTCTAATGTGTAAAGAATCAAAGAAATTAAGTTTAAGAAAAATCACGCCTGTTTGGGGGATTCCCAAATCAGGATTGCTGCAAGCATTCCAATCTTCAAGTGCTCGTAATTTCATGCCTCTTGGCCTTGCGTTTTGTTCTTGAGATTATTATATCGCCTCATTTTGAACAAAATATGTCTAATGTGTAAAGAATCAAAGAAATTAAGTTTAAGAAAAATCGCGCCTGTTTAGGGGATTCCTGAACCAGGATTGTTCATCCGGTGTTCACGGGTTGTTCATAATTGCTTGGACATGAATTAAAGAGAGGAAGAAGAAGAAGAAGAAGAAGAAAAATAAAAAAGAAAAATAAAAAATAAAAGGCTTAAAATCAAGGTTTTTCTTTGCAAGCCTCACGCAAAAAGAGGAGAGCGCTTGGCCCTCCTCGGATACTATTCAGCCTATTCAGCTTGCCCTTGGACAACCGACTCATGCCTTGTAAAGTCTGGAGTGTCCTTTTGAACCGCGAAGTAGATCACTTTGCTGGTGTAGAAATCCCTGAACTTCTCAAGCCACATCACGGCAGAGTCCCAGCAATACTTAGCTGGCGATATGCCTGGGCCGCTTCCGGGGATTATGGCTGACGGATCCAGCGGGAACTTCTGCGCCCAGCGCCCGTCGTTTATCTGGGCTCTTACATGAAAGTCAAAAGCGCCCTTGGATTCGAGATCTGCAGGCTGACCTTCAAATATCTTGCACCCTACCCTAAGCGCTATGCGGTACTCCTTTTCCAGGTCTATCTCGGAGCCGTAATCCTCGATCCTTCTAAAAGAAGAGATCTTAAGCCCGTCTGCGTTGGCCTTGACGTATTCCTCCACCTTTCCTCCGACATACTCGCAAACGTCATCCTCGCCGGTCGCGTCCATTATCCTGTTCATCTCATCGAAGTCCAGGCCCAAGTGCCCGCCAAGGATCATGGTTGTGTCACGGAGCGCGTATGACAGGCAGTTGCCGCCTTGGTCATCATTGTCTCCAGGAAATGGGGTTTCGGTGTACCCAAACTTGCCGTATTCCAAAGATCTGCCGTTATCATCGCCAGTGACGATCATATATGGATACGGGAGCTCCTTGCCATCCTCCAGCCAGTCAACCACTTCAAAAACAAAGTCTCCAGTTTCCTCTCCAAAGAGGGCGAATCCGTTGTTGTTTATCTCAGCGCTGAGCCAGGTCTTTACATATTCAGTTACGTCAACGCTTATCCAGCCATCGTCGAAGGGTTCAACTTTGACGCTCCTGAGGCTGCCCATGTCAACCAAGGGCAGCGCTTCTTCCCTGGTCAGGCTGGATGAGTTGTAGGGAGCATTCACAAACCCTATCCTCAGGGACGCTGGCGCATTGCCTGCGGGCTTTAAGATGAGCTTCGCAGACTGAACCTCATCCGCCATCCAAGTCCCCTTCAAGGGGTGCCTGAGAAAAGCGAAGATGTCATCTCCAGCCTCTGTCTTCCCTACGTGTATGGTTCTGGTATCCATCAAAGAAGAATCGGTCAGCGCGAACCAGACCTTTGACGTGTTGTTAAGCGCTTTCCATTCTTCTGTTGCGCCTGAGGGCGCTGATATTTCTTCTGTTGCGCCCGTGGGCGCTACCGTTTCTTCTATTTCGCCCGTGGGCGCTGCTATCTCTGTTTCAGTGCTCTCTTCGATTGGACTCTCTTCGGTTGCTTCATGGCTCGCGCTAGCTTCGGCTTGGGTTTGCTCAACGGCAGGGCTAGCCGCCTCGTTTTGCGCCTCGCTTCCAGACCCGCAGGAAGCCAGCGCCACTGCCATAGCCAAGCATAGGATTCCTGCCAACATGCTTTTCATGATTTTCACCTCGGTTAATATTTCTCCATTTTCGCCTAATCCAGGACATGCTCCAAAGAGCGAAAAGAACTGCGCTTTTCGCTCTTCAAGTCTCATGCTCTTATTCTGCCTCAAAAAGCTTTAGCATTTCTCAAGTTTTTTTAGGTATTTTAATCCATCAATTCCCTCATGCCTCTGAAGATTTAAGACAAATGCTCTAGATTCGCCTTTCTTGGCATTAATCAAGCATTAATGGACTTTTGTCCGCAAGAGAATATTTCCCTTGACGGATGGGCATTCTTATGATATCATGTGTTCAAAGCAGAAGCGGATCTTCTCACCTTAGCCTCCGGCAAAAGGTTCAGGCAGCAAAGGGCATGGAATGGGCATTTGTCATCCCCGGAACAAAGGGGATGATCTATTTGGGCGGTTTTCAGGCAGGGGTGCGCCCTTGCGGAGCTCCGCGCCCTATCCGTGCGCTAGCCAGCCTCACCTAGCCGGTCCGTTCGCTTTTGCGATTGGGCTTTTTTTGCGTCAAAAAGCATCCGGCGCTTTTTGAGCCGACGAAGCTGTCGGCTGATGCCGTGCAAGCTTTTCTCACGGCAGAGCCAAAGAGCATATTTTATCCTCGCGAGCGCAATCGCAAACACAAACGAATGGGCAGTTCTTTGCGCGCGACGCCATTAAAGGACAAGAACGGCCCTAGCGCGTATTCCAAAATTCTGGCTTTAGGCCAAGAGCATATCCCAAAATTCCGTATTGGTGCCGGAAAAATCCTGGCGAATGCTTCAACGCCGGATTTTTCCGGCACCTCGGATATAATTTTGGGATATGCACTATGCGATTTTGGGATATGCTATTAGCGCAGGCCTGAACAAGGGGCCTGCTCTTATCTCAAAGCCCAATATGGAGGTGTGGCTCATTACCGAGTTAATGATCAACGAGCAAATCAGGGACAAAGAAGTCCGGCTTATCGACTCCAACGGAGGCCAGCTGGGCATTGTGCCCCTAAAAGAGGCGTCACGCCTTGCTGAAGAAAAGAAGCTTGATCTGGTGAAGATCTCGCCGACAGCCAAGCCGCCCGTTTGCAAGATAATGGACTATTCCAAGTTCAAGTTCGACCAGGCCAAAAAAGAGAAAGAAGCTCGCAAGAAACAGAAAACGGTGGATATAAAAGAGCTTCGCCTGTCCCCCAACATCGACACCCATGACATTCAGGTCAAGATCAAGAAAGCCATCGAGTTCTTGGAGGATGGGGACAAAGTAAAGATAACCATCCGTTTCAGAGGCCGAGAGTTGGGCCACACAGACATCGCTTACGGTATCCTGCACGACTTCGCGCAGCATGTCAGCGCTGTGGGCATCGTTGACAAGCCGCCCAAAATGGAAGCAAAGACAATGGCAATGTTCCTGACGCCAAAGCTTTAGGCTTAACAGTCCCAAAAAGCCTTGCTTTTTTGGGACGAAAATCGCGCCGCTCTCTCCAAAAATAACGAACGTTACGCTTGTGGGCTTTCCCAAAAGGAAAGCCTCTGCGTCAAAAGCCAAACGGGCGCGATGCGCCCAATATTTTTGAGTTTCGGGCGCTGGTTGCCCGCAAGTTAAAAGAAAATATCAAATTAGGAGGAAGTCCCTATGCCTAAAATGAAAACGAAGAAGGCGGCCGCCAAGCGCTTCAAAGCCACAGGCACTGGCAAGTTCAAGTACCCAAAGGCAGGAAGCGTGCACAAGCTGGCCTCAAAGAGCGCAAAGAGGAAAATGGGCCTCAGGCACGCCGCGATTGTGGACAAGACCAACGACAAGGCAGTTCGCAAGATGCTGCCCTATGCATAATTTCAGGCATGTTCCAGAATATTTTTGTTTTGGAATGTGCGCATGAGCGCCAAGCGCTCGCATAAAGCTTTACGGCTCCCAGGGGGAGCCGAATAGACAGGAGGGCTATTCATGGCCAGAATCAAAGGCGCGTTAAACGCTAGAAAGAAGCACAAAAAAGTCTTAAAGCTCGCCAAGGGCTATGTTGGAGCAAGGTCAAAGCAGTACCGCACCGCCAAGCAGTCCGTCATGCGCGCCATGGCAGCCTCCTTCGTCGGCCGCAAGCAGACCAAGCGCGAATACAGAAGGCTCTGGATCGCCAGGATCAACGCGGCCGCCAGATCCAATGGCATTTCTTACTCCAGGATGATGAACGGCCTGAAGACGGCTGGAGTTGTCGTGAACAGGAAAATGCTTGCCGAGATAGCCATTAATGACAGCTCAGCCTTCACAGTCCTCGCCCAGAAGGCAAAGCAGTCGCTCGAGGCATAATGGATAATCATACTGCAAACGGCCGAGGCTTCAGCCTTCGCTGTTTGCAGCTTGAGTCGCCTAAAAGAGCTCCCAAAGGGGCTTTTTTTATTTTTGTATTTCGAGGCTGAAATTATTAGGGTATTAGGGCTTGGGCTCGAAAAAGTTTCGCCGTGTTTCAGGCGCGAAAATGATTAAAAGCTCTTTATCTGACAATAATTGGGATGTGTGCGCCCTTAAATTATAAAAATTGGCTTTTCTGTATTCGTCCAACCCCAGCCGACCTTAAGAGATCAAGCAGGCTTAAAATTTGCGCTTACATTCGCGGCGATTTTGTGTTATAATATAAGCAATGGCAGTTGCAAGCGGGTCCTTGCCTTCAAGGGCAATCTATACCAGTGAGCGAAAAGAACTACACTTTCGCTTGCGTCGGTGATTGCTCACGAGAGAAAACGATGAATGGACTTAACATATGTTTTCGCTCGCGAGTATAGCGGGCACCTATCTTCTGAGCGCCTCCCCCGATTTCTTTTTTCGGGAGTTCAGGCATATGATCAGTGGGCAGGCGCATGGCAACAAAAATTGGAGGAAAAGCGATGAATCTTATCAACGAGGAGATCAGCCACCAGACGTTTGGGTCAGGCAAGGTCACAGACCAAACCCC
>JAISWZ010000045.1 GCA_031270945.1 Clostridiales bacterium
GAGGAACTTGTGGCCTGAGTTGCTCATTCAGATACCCCCTAGGAGCATGTCCCGAAAAGCTTTTTCGGGAAAGCGTGCTAAGCGAAAGCTTATCGCTCTGTTGCCGCATTGCGTCTTAGGGCATATCCCAATTTAATCTTAGGGCTTGGAAAAGCCACACGTTAAAGCATCGAATGCCTTTTCCATCGCCGCTGGAGTAGTTTTGGGATATGCTTTAAGCGTTTGTCATTGGTGCGCTTGGGCCAAGCGCCCTGCGATTTTAGGAGCAATCCTAAAAAGTGTAATCCTAAAATTTAGATCGCGCTTTAAAATAAGCAGGGCGAGGTTGGCCAAAGGGCTCAAGCGAAAGGTTCTAGCTGAACATCCAAGCTATGCCAGTCGCCAAGACTTCAAGTCATGATACGACACGCAGTCTACCAAAGAAACTTTCTCAGACCTGCCGTCAAGGCATCGAAAGCTCTTGGACAACGCTGCGAACGCCTTTTCCAGATCAAGCTCATCTAGCTTGACAGCGATAGTGGTATGAGGAACCCAGTTGTCAGTCTTGTAGTTCGCGTCGGCAATGGCGCCGTCAAGGCTGGCCACGGCATCGTTTGCGCATTTGCTGGCGTTGATTAGGCTCAAGTCGAGCACTGGGGCTATGAAAAGGCAGATTGGAGCGAAAGCGCCAATCGATGCCCAGCGAAGCTTGAAGGCGAGAAAATGCTTGAGATTGGCCTCGATCTTGGCTTCGATAGCTTTGGTCAGGACGGCCTCATCGCCCGAAAAGCTGAACATGGCCAGCGTCAAGTGAGGCGGGATTGAGTTTTGGAGCATGAACGAGCTTTTAAGCCCGGTGTTTGCCAGAGCTGTCAACTCGCGGATCTTGGCGTCGCAAACTTTGTCAAAGCTCAGCGTAATGCCGTATAGCATAAGCATCGTCCCTTTCGTGACCAGTTCTGCAACAAGCTCGAGGCTTGCGCTCTGAAACGCAAGCCGTCAAGACGTAAGACGCAGCCGCTTTCGCAAAGCGCGAGCGCTCAGCAGCTTTAGCTGAGTGAAATTCAGCGCGTCTTTGGAGCAGATGCAGACAAACAGAAAACGCCTTGGGCTATGCCCAAAGGGGGCGGCGCTAGCCGCCTTAGGCGAGTTTCTAGCTTTCTACATCGAAGCGCAATCAGAGATCGCGCTTCGACGCACATTTTTGGGCCCAATTATTTTTGGCCGTCTTGCCATTAGCAATACACTCCTTGTTTGAAAGGCCACGCAAATCTTTGCGGGCACTGTTCGAGCGAAGCCGCTCGGGCATCCTGGATCGGCAAATGCTCGGGGTTTCAAGTGTTGGCAAAAGCTCGGGGCCTCAAGCGCAAGCCTGGGTCAGGCTAAAAGCCGATCTAAAAAGACCCCTTATTGATTGTATGAGAGAAAAAGGCAAAACGATAACGATAAATTTTGCATGCGTCGAGGCTAGAAGTATAGAGATGGAGATTTGCTCATAACAATGGCAAAATATACTAAATCGACGTATATAATGACTGTTTATTTTGGTCACTTGCATTTAAGTTTATACCTTTTGCATGAAAGTGTCAATAAAAACTGGCGCTGATAATTTAAAAAACTGCAAGGCGAAGGCGCTTTAGTCGCAATTATGCTGATGATCGTTAATGCGCCAAAGACGCACAAGAGTCATCGTAATGCTTTAACTCGCGACTTTTGCAAGCTTACTTTAATTCGGAAACGCGATATTATCCTTATATTTCCTTATAAGTATGCATTAATTGCATCGACGCTCTTTATTTTAACACGAGGAAACAAAAAATGAAAGCCGAAATTCGTAAATTTTAAGTAAAACTTGATTTTTGTGAAAACCAAAATAAGCCGCTCAAAATAGCGACCGCGATTTGTTCGACGCTTCCAACAATAATAAGATAAGCGCGAAGGCAACCGCCTAGCGGTTGCCCTCGCGCTCCAAATCTGCCTTAAGCTCTTTTATGTCCCTCCTGGAGAAGCCGCACTTCAAGAGCTCATCCTCTGGATGTTTCATCTTTAGCCAAAGCTTTGCAATCTCCCTCCTGCCTTCTTCCACTCCGTTATCAAACACTTCTCCGTAGTAGGTATGCCTAGGCATAGATTGAGAAGCCCCTTTCATGCCGCTTGAATAAACAAAGCAACTGATATTATATACAGATTAGTTAATGATATTCGAGCTTGCAAATGTCAGTACGAGCATATCCGAGAACTTAGAGAAAACGACTTTAGGACTTATGAATATTCAAGAACCCTAAACCTAAGCGTTGTTTTGGGATATGCGCATGACTTCAAGAACTGCCTATGCGGGCCGCTGGGAAACGCTATCTGCCTCATTGGAAGCCCCTTGCATCTCCGCTTCAAGCTTGCGAAGCTCCCTTAACGAAAATCCGTTATTTAGCAGTTGCTCTACTGGGCAGTTATTCTCCAGCCAAAGCCGGGCCACATCTCTTCTGCCTTGCGACTTGCCATTGCCAAAGACCTCTGAATAGTAGGTGTGTCCTGTCATAGTTGGGATTCTCCTTTCTGGTCATCGCTAACACGATAGTGGACGCCGCACAAGGGCGCATGTTTTTTATATGCACAGGAAAAGTCCAGGCGAGACGCCGGACTCTTCAAGTGTGAATCGGTTTTGGCTAACGCGCAAGGGTTGCGCGTTAGGGGGTTGGTCAGGGCACATGCGTTCAAAAAAAGCACAGGAAAAGTCCAGGCGAGACGCCGGACTCTCCAAGGTTGAATCAAATTTGGCTAACGCCAAAGGTTTGCGCGTTAGGGGATTAGACTTATGGTTTCCGTTTGTCATGAAAAAGGTCTGCCAAGTTGCAGCAAACCTTTCTTCAAAGCGGACGCTTGTCCGGGATTGCGGATTGGATAGCAGGCATAGGCGCGGCTATTTGAATGTAGTGACTATGTTCTGGAATTGGGTATCTATCAAGGTTAAGCCATAGTAATTATTTACAGCATAAATGTTGGCTTCGCAAGAATCAATAGCGATATCAAGCTTTTCGGTAGTTCCAGGAAGTGTGCCATTGTCAGCTACTATGAAATCGAGTTTTATAAGCATGGTCTCGTTAGCCTGGAGTATTCCATAGCGATATTCATCTATCCCGCTGTATTGATATTCTGCCTTATATTGAGCAGAGTCTATTTTATAGAGATCTTCATAGCTACCCTTTTTGTTGAAGCTGGCGGTGAATCCGAAATCGTAGGTATTTGTCTTGCTAAGGAATGTATTGCTTTCGGAAAAACCGCCTATACGGAACATAACGGCGGATTTACCTGTGTTTTTTATCTCATATACAGCCTCGCCAGCATCGCCGGGATACAGGTTGGGGCGGGGGGCTTGAACAAGAGAGGACTTAAGCTCGAACCCAGCGTTTCCTACCTGGACAGCGCCTTTGAGCATTCCGCTTTCAGCGCTGACGAGCTTTACTGATGACTCCGATGTAAACCATGAGTAGGTGTTGCCAAACAGCACAGACACAGACAATGCAAAGAACAGGATTGAGGAGACTTTCAATGCGTT
>JAISWZ010000093.1 GCA_031270945.1 Clostridiales bacterium
TTTGAAAAGAAAGGACAAATTATTTCTAAATCTTTGTCGAAATAGTAATCATTGACAATCGAGTCGCATCATAAGATAATAGATGTGAGAAGCTGCTGACGAGCGCCTTTTATTGCATGCTTGCCATACAGATTCGCCAGCATCGGCCCGCGTCAAGCGAGCCTTCTCATCAATCAACACGCCTGGCGGGCACAAAGGCTTGGCGGGGCATATTCCAAAATTTATGAAAGCAAATCCAAAGTCCATAACGGGATATGCTCTAGGAGGGATATACTCACTGTTCTGATAGGCGCTGCGTTCAGAGCCCCCATCAGTTTCAAGCGCGCCAAAGCCAGAGGCCTAGCCAAGCGGATAGGAGGGCGTTAGTGTTTAGACTGATACGCACGAATCCCATAGGCTTGATGAAGCCCTGCATTGTGGTGCCTGATTCCAAGCGGTTCCAATGTGATTACAAATACTATCAAGCGGGCTTCGCCGAGAAGTGCGGAGACAGTTATACAGCCAATCTATTTGGCGTATGCGTCAAAACCGAGGTGCGAAAGGTGTTCGCCAAACGCGGTGAGCTGTCGGCGCTCGCTCATGAAATGTCCTGCGTCTCCCAGTCGATGGCGAGCATTGGCAAAAGAACCGCCCCTGCCATATTGCCTGAAGAGCTGTCGAAGCTTAATCTTCCCGTCGTCTCTCCCTCGACCGGAGTCAAGGACGATGAAGTGAGGGCTGGCATCTCTGTAATGCATGACGCCATTATCCAGCATCCCGACGGACATTTCGAAGTCAAGCAAATCTCAATGCTCACAGAGAAAGGCGGCGACCTGTACGGAGAATACTGCTATATACTCGCCAAAAAAGGCAAGAAAGCCGCAGCGAAGTACTTTGATGAATACATAAGAGCGACAGCGGAAGACGAAGGCGCAGAAGTTGAATCGGAGGACGAATGCATGGAGACTGAAGAAGTGTGACTCCAAGCCCGCAAGCGGGTTCCGCTTGCGGGCTTTTTTTATTTTTTATTTTTTGTTTTTTGTTTTTTGTTTTTTATTTTATTTTTTTTTATTTTATTTTTTATTTTTTGCAAAGCAAAAGCGCCGCTCCCGGGAGCGGCGCAACCAATGCTATTTCAGCTCCACAGGCGCCAGGTTAACCCCGCCATCCCGGCCGTTGTACCCAATCAGATAGTCCCATTCCTTGCCTTTGGAGTCGACGATCCCCAAGGCTGAAACCGGTATGCCCTCCGGCACGACTGTCACATACTCCAATACGTCTGTTGATGCCAACGTGAATGATTTGAGGGTTTTCCCCTTGATAAAGACGAAGCTCCCGTCATCTTGCATTTCGTAGTCCACTTTGTATATATAAGCCTTGGAAGTCCCTTGAGGGAAGTGGATCCATAGCCTCTCTTCGCCCATGCCGTCATTGAAGATTATTACGCGCTTCACGCTCTTGAGGCTTCGATCAATGTCTGCCGCGTACTGAGCGTAGAAAGGGCTCCCGTCCAAATAGCCTGATGGGGGGATCCCGCTAATGAATCCCGCTTTCTCTCCTATTACAACAGAAGTTCTGCCTCGGCCAGGCTCATCCAGGTAACTTTTGATCTCAAGGTTCATTGCGCCAAGGACATCCCTGATCGAGCCCCAGTTGTACATGTAATCCACGAGATAAACCCATCCCGGCTCGCTTGGCGTTGTGGTTCTGCCAGTGACGTCAAGAATCTTTGTCACATTGTACTGCACCCTTACCGTTTGTTCGCCTTCAAACGAGATAGGTGCAAACGGCGCCTTCTCGCCTCCCAAAAGTATCTGGTAAGCGCCATTTCCCGCGTCGGCAACAGAGCCCCCAACGGCTTGCGTCAAGGTTCTGAGCTGCGCAACATTGAAGCCCCTGATCCGAAACGTGTCGATTGCAGTGTCAGCTTCCCTGCCATCCTGCCAGCGGATCGTCAGCCTGTTGGGCGTGATCAGCTCGCTTGATGTCTCGGCCGCCAAAGCGAAAGCTGAAGAAGCGGCAACAAGGACAAGGAATAGTAAAACAGCCGTGCATTTCTTAAACATCATCCCACGCACCTTTGCAGTTTGGAGCGCGTCCCCGCCCTCTTGGCGGCCCTGGCACACTCCTGCTGCACTATATGCCTTGAGTGCGCCAAAGTCTCCTGGGACATTTTGCTTGAAACTTATGATTAAGACCGGATCAGGCGAAAAGAGCTACGTTTTTTGCCAGGGTGACAAAAAATAAGGCTTGCTTGAGCAAGCCTTATTGCTTAATAAAAATATAAAAGCGGGATGTCACGCAAAAGTCGCAAAACCATTCTTGCATCCTTAGCGCCTTATCCTTTAGCGCTAGCCCCTTTTAGGCGTATACGCCGTAAACGTCTTGTATATGGCCCTGCTCAACGCTTCAGCAGTTCTCTGCCTGTACTCTGGCGTTGCTATCCTTCCCGCCTCTTCCTTGTTTGTGAGGAATCCTATCTCGCAGAGCACTGCCGGGATCGTTGTGTATCTTATGACCACGAACCTCTTGCTCTGCACTTTGCGATCCACGGTTCCAAGCTCGCTAAGGAGGGTGCTTTGAAAGATGTCAGCCATCGGTCTGCTCGAGAATCCAAGCTTCTCGTCGTTAGGGTGCGGGTACCAGAAGACTTCCGTGCCTTTAGCCACAGTATTGTTGCTCATGGCATTCATATGTATGGAAACGAAAAGATCGCCTAGCTTGCTGGCCCATGCGGGACGATCATACAGATCAACCGCTTGGTCCACAGTTCTTGTCGCGTAGGCTTTTACCCTGCCGTCTTTTTCAAGTATCTCGATCAGCCGCTTTGTAACGTCCAGGTTCATCTCTTTCTCCACAAGCCCATTGGCCCTTGCGCCTGGATCAGATCCGCCATGGCCTGGATCTATGACAACTATCCGCTCGTAAGCATCCTGGGGAAGCTGGATCTTGACGTACAGGTATGCAGTGTCGTCATAAACACTGAAAGCCAGGATCCGCTCTTCATGCATTGAAAGCTGGGTTTGCCCTGATCCGTTTTTCCCGATGCTGATGTTCTTCAAGAATCCGTCGTTAATCATCATCTCGCCGTACCCAAGCCAGTCAGAGAAGTCTCCAGGAAGAGTCAAAACGCCAGCCAGGTTTGAGTAGTTGTCAAAAAGATTGGCGTCTTTGGCGCTCATTTGACGGCCTTCCTTTTTCCTGATCCCCAAAGTCTTGGTTTGCGCGTCATAGTAGATGTTCCTGTATTCCGCTTGCGAAAACTTGACTGTGGCCACTGTTCCCTCATAAGAAACCACAATGCCCAATTCTCCGGTCACTTTCAAGGTAATTCTGGCCGTCTCCGGATCAAGCTGGGTTGTTGTCACGGACTTGATGAAGTTGAACTGATCCCCCGTCACCCATTTGGACTGCTCCTTAAGCTCCGCTATTGGCAGGTCTATCAGGATCTCGTCTGGGTTTCCAACCGGAAAAACATTCAGCGCCGGGCAGTACTCGCCTTGAACAGTAATGATGTCGCTTTCTTCGAGAGCCCTGAATCCAACTTTAATAATCTCGTTTACCTGGAAGCGGACAACAACGCCTGTCCTGTCTGGCGTCAAGTAGACGCTGTAGCGGACGCCCTTCTTCAGCTCCAGGACAACCCTGGTTCCCGGCAGCCCAAACAGCTCCACGCCTTCTGCCCTGACGCTTCCGATCACGGGATCGTCCATCTCATACACGGCATCCAGCGCGCAATCCGCTCGCGCTATGTCCAAAACCAGCCTGTTGTCATCCAGCAAGAGCTTGTCCACCCGACTTATTGGGGAACTGGACCGAATCAGCAGCCCCTTCATGTCTTCCGGGGTTTCAAGCCCTGTGATTGTCGTCCTTGGGTAGTCCCTGAGCCCGATCCCCTCTTCCGACACGTCTTTTGCCAGGCTGGATTTCTCCACCGGCTTCAAGACCTCTAAGCTTACTTTGCTCTCCGACTCGCTTTCAGCTGCTGGAGAAGAATCCTCCGCCCGCACAGGCGCCGCAAAAGCCAAAACTATCGCAAGCGCCGCAGCCATCATCCTGATAGGCCTCATCCGTAATCCCCCTTGTTTTTCGCCCGCTCTGCGAGCTTGACGTTTGCCGCTTGCTTTGTCTTGCACGGCCGCAAATTTTGGTTGCATTAACGAACGTCTTATCGCTCGTTAATATGCTGGATCTTCGCATTTCGCATGCTTAAAAATCCCGCGCCCGCCGCCCCATATGTGCGCTCTGGGGAAGCCTGGAAGGGCGCTATCCGAACTGACTGGGAGCATATCCTAAAATTCCGAAATGGCACTGGAAAAATCCTGGTGAATGCTTTAACGCCGGATTTTTCCGGTGCCTCGGATAAAATTTTGGGATATGCTCTAAAAGAGCCATTTCGGGATGCCTTTTAATTATAACATTT
>JAISWZ010000130.1 GCA_031270945.1 Clostridiales bacterium
CACTGAAATAATCAGGAGGCGCATACCGTGGCACGAGAAATCGCCTTAACACCCCTGAAGTGGCAAGTGGGCTACGCAGAATCATCTGACGCCATTCCCGGCAAGCTTGCTCAAGCCTCTGTCCCTGGCGCTGCCAACCTGGACTGGGCCAATTCCATTGGCATGCCAGAATGGTACAGGGACGCCAACTTTACAGAATGGAGCTGGATGGAGGACGTGTTTTGGGTATATTTAGCAGACATACCCAAGCAGGCGCTTGAGCAAGGCCAAAGCCTTTGGCTGGTATCAGGCGGAGTGGATTACCAATACGACGTGTATGTAAACAATGAGCTTAGGTACAGCCATGAGGGAATGTTCACGCCCTTTGAGCTGGACGTGACAGCTGACATGGGCTCTGAGCTTCGGATAGCGGCTTGGCCCGCCCCGAAAGATCCGCTTGGGGTAAAGAACAACAGCACTGAAGCGGCTCAATGCGTCAAGCCAGCCGTAAGCTACGGCTGGGATTGGCACCCCAGGCTCATTCCCGTTGGCATTTGGGAAGAGACGGGACTTTTGATCCGTGAGCGCGGATATATAAAAAGCGCTGAAGTGCTGTATTCCTTGTCAGAAAACCTGGACTTGGCTTTGCTGGAGATAAACGCAAGCATAAGCGGAGAAGGGAATGCCCGCTTCCAGCTCTATTCGCCAGATGGGCTTCTGGTTGTTGAATGCGACGCTGATCAAAAGCCAAGGATCGAAAACCCGATCCTCTGGTGGTGCAATGGCTACGGAGAGCCCTCCCTATACTCCTGGAACGTAACTCTCTATGACAACGGGCAGGTTTTAGACAAGAGCTCCGGACGGATAGGCTTTCGCTCAATCACCATGGAGATGAATGAGGGCGGCTGGCAAGAGCCTTACGGGTTCCCGAAATCCAGGAGCCCAGTGCCTATAACCCTAACGTTAAATGGAGTTCCAATCTTCTGCAAAGGCACCAACTGGGTAAACCCTGAGGTGTTCACTGGATGCATCGGGAAAGAAACATACAGGCCTCTTTTGAACCTGGCCAAGGGCGCTCACATGAACCTGCTTCGCTCCTGGGGCGGCGCTATAGTAAACAAGGACAGCTTCTTTGATCTTTGCGACGAACTTGGGCTGATGGTTTGGCAAGAGTTCCCTCTGGCTTGCAACAACTACAGGGGAACGCCCCATTACCTCGGAGCGCTTGAGCCTGAAGCAACATCAATCATCAAGCGTCTTCGAAGCCGGGCTTCCTTGGCTCTTTGGTGCGGCGGAAACGAGCTTTTCAACAGCTGGTCAGGCATGAGCGAGCATTCGCCCGCGATCAGGCTTTTGAACTCTTTGACATATTCCCTTGACCCTTTGCGTCCTTTCCTGCTCACATCCCCATTGAACGGGATGGCCCATGGCAACTACATCTTCAAGTTTGAGGGGCAGGAAGTGTTCCAAACAATGCCCAAAGCTCACTTCACAGCTTACACTGAGTTCGGCGTGGCTTCCATGTCAAACCTGGAAGTCTGCCTAGCCGCCACTGACATGGAAAATTTATTTCCTTTCAAGAGCAATCCAATTACAAGAGCCCATCACGCCTTCGGCATGTGGGGCCCATATGACACCTGGAGCCGCGTTGACACCATAAAATCCTACTTTGGCCCGGAAGACAGCTTGAAAGAGCTCATAGACTGGAGCCAGTGGATCCAAAGCGAAGGCTTGAAATGCATATACGAGGAAGCCAGACGCCAGAAGCCCTATTGCAGCATGGCCCTGAACTGGTGCTACAACGAGCCTTGGCCAGCAATCGCAGACAACTCCCTGGTCAATTGGCCAGCCATACCAAAGCCATCTTACTTCGCTGTAGCCGATTCCTGCCGTCCCCGCCTTGCCAGCGCCAGGATCCCGAAGTTTTCATGGAATCCTGGAGAAACCTTTGAAGCTGACCTGTACCTCCTTAACGATAGCCTAGAAGCCCTGCCTCCTGGAGAAGTGGCTGTTTCCCTAGCTTTCTGCGGCAAAACCCAATATGAAACGCGCTGGGCGCACAACGGCACAGAAGCCAACAAGAACCTGCAAGGCCCAACTGTGAGGTTTTTGATACCGAAAGAGAAGCTTTCGCCAGATGCAGGATCGTTAAACGCGCGTCCAGAGAGCAAAAAGAAATATGAAATTTTGACTTTAAGGCTTGAAAGCGGGCCACTTACAAACGAGTACAGGCTGGTGCTGTACCTGTAGCCATATTTTAAAAGAAAAAAAAGCGAACCCAATCAAATGTCCCCATTGCCTCATTCCTCAAATGAGTTCCCACACAAGCCATGTCGTTTGAGGTACCACCATGGAACTGACTTCATTTTTATTAAAGAAAAAGGTAGACTGGTCGGTTTTGCAGGAAGGCGTCACTATACCCGTCTCTTTGCAGCAGTTCCTGACTGACGGCATTGCGCGGAAGATGCCCAGGGGCAGCGCGTTCGACATGAAGCTCATGCTTGATGGCGCGACTTATGACGTGTCTCTCAAAAACATCAAGTTTGACAAAGAGAAGTACCCGGCGCACAAGGATCTGGTTCAGCTTCGCTGGAACAGGTCCAGCCCCCTGGCGTTGCATCTGCAGCAGAAGTTTTGCAGCAGCTTTTCCCTGATAAGAGCCCAAAAGGCCTCCGTGCCATCGCACACTCCCGTGCGGCTAGACGATAGCCAGCTCGAGTACTTAGTTTTGTACCTGACCGCAAACCCCAACGTCATAGCGGCAGAGTGCATCACGAACGCAGATTGCGCCGCCGCAAAGGACAGCATATTGCGGTTAGAAGAAATTGACATAGAGCAGCTTCTTGGCAGGGAAGACATGGGCTCTATCGGAGTAAGCAGCCAATTGGCCAAGTACAGGAAGCTTGACAGGACTTTTGGGGAAGAGCTGAAAAAGGTGTACGGCTACAGATGCCAGATCTGCGGGCTGCCTATTGGCACAGAGTACGGGGCCAGGGTCTCAAACACCCATCATATCGAATACTTCTCCCGGACTTTGGACAACAGCCCTGGCAATCTCTTGATCGTCTGCCCGAACCACCACAGCATCATCCATGCAACCGACCCGGTATTTGAAAAGAAAACAGCGTCGTTCAAGTATCCTAACGGTTATGAGGAAACGCTTAAGCTGAACGTGCATTTGATCGCATAAAAGAAAAGCTTAAGCTGAACGCATTAATTCTGAACGCATTAAATTTAAAAGCATTAAATTTAAACGCATTAAATCTAAAAAGGCGGCTCTTGTGGCGGGCGAAAAGAATTTGTTTTTGCCCGCCAGGATAGCCCCTCTACGAATGCGGATACTGGCAATCTTTAATCTGTTGCTTAGCCGACTAATTATGTGAATAGCATCTAAAAGCTCAACGCCGCTCTGCTGGCGACGCCAAGCTATTTTAGAAGCACAGGTTCGGTCAAACTTATCTTTAGTATGTACGGAGCATTGTCCAAGGCAAGAAATTTGTCGCAATTCTTAGACTTCGGTAAGCTCCGCTTTTGCCGCTTCTAAGTCCGCTGATTTATCCACTGCTATAGGAACCTTGTAGTTGTCAATCCATTTGCGCATCTCAGCTATATCTGCGCTGCTGACCGCTTTCGCTTCAGCCATCGCATTAAAGAAGCTTGTGATGCTCCCGCTGTGCACCGATGCCATAAAGGTTTGAGTCTCTCTGCTCTTGTACTCATTTTCTTCTAGTATTGGCGAATAGTAGATGACCTTCCCCCTTATCTCCCTGAATAGGAATCCTTTGTCCACCAATCTGGACAAAATGGTCGTTAGCGTGGGTATCTTCCACCCGCGATCCTTTTCGTAAATCGCCAAAACTTTATGAACTGTAACCGGCGAATCCATTCTCCAGATCGCTCGCATGACAAGCATTTCTGTCCTGGAAACCCGTCCTAGCTCTTTTTTGTCCACAACCGCTTCCCCCAATCCGTAATGCAAAAGCTTTAAAAAGATGTCGTTAGACGGCCAATAAAGCGTTTTACACTGATGACGCTTGCATGTGGAATTTTCTTATCGTTGCCCGCCTCAGAACCCAGTCGGGCCGCTCCCGCTAACGATAAGAAACCTATCATCAGTAAATCTGCCATAGCAAAAAATGCTCACGAGCGGATGTTTTCGCTCGTGTGTAAGCAATTTTTCCCTTACGCATATAAAAAGGCCAGCTTGTATGGCAGACCTCTACAATCAATATCGGCTTGACCGCACTTGAGCCGCATACCGAAAAGCGCTTGCATTGCCCACGTTTTTATTTTGCTGGCTTAAACTCAGCATATTGGGGCTTTTCTCCTTTCCCTTCTCTCTTCTAGCTCTTCTCTTCCCTCATCTCTATTCTATCTTCTCTTCTCTCTTTTATCCTCC
>JAISWZ010000139.1 GCA_031270945.1 Clostridiales bacterium
CCCGTTGAATCCGATGAAAACGAAAAATTCAAGGACTTGGAAGTTCGCTTGACGTTCTATACAAATCCGGAAGAGTTGCTGGATGACCGTGGCCTCTTCTTTGAGGTTTTAGGAATTCAAGGCGATTCCGATCAGACAAAATCGCTCCGGGTTCTCAAATCCAGAGTGTTGAAGCTCGGTGGTAAAGCAAAGGATTTCAACGATATCCTTAAATCTTATAGATCAGAACACTTTAAAGAATGCAAGGCAAATTCTGATAACCATGTAATTGAATTGGGCCCTATCACTAAATTCATAGGGCAACAGATCGCTCTCCATACTGGCAAATGGATTACTGACGAAGAAGGCATCTGGGTCTTTTCTGCAGAAAGAAATCGTGATGTTCGAATTTGCAGCCAGCCTTTAACCATAGAAAAGATCATGGTTAACAGACAGACTGGCAACAAAAAGGCTGTTGTCGCGTTCAGGGACGATGATGACTCATGGAAACGCATAACAGTTCCAAAACGCATTCTCGCCAACAACTTTACAATATTGGAATTGGCAGACAAAGGCTTGGATGTATCCATGTCAACCTCAAAAGATCTTATTTCATATATTCGTGATTTGACGATCTTGAATAAAGATCTTATTCCAATAAGGCAAAGCACTGATAGCCTTGGCTGGGAAGACAACTCTTTCAGCTCATTCACGCCCTATTTCGGGAATGACGAATTCGACGGGGAATACTGCTATAAGACCCTGTTCGAATCTGTTAATGAAAAAGGCAACTACGACGTATGGTGCGCGGAAATGAAAGAACTGCGCAAGAACCCTGCCGTAAGGCTCGTCACAAGCGCCAGCATTGCCAGTGCGTTGCTTGAGCCTCTGGGAGCACAATCCTATATTGTGCACCTATGGGGACCATCTGAGTTTGGCAAGTCCGTAGCGATCCATGCAGCCGCATCGTTTTGGGGAGATCCCGCAATGGGAAGGCTCGTATTGTCCATGAACAATACGATGACTCACTTCATGCATATGGCAAGTGTACTGAATAATATCCCATTTTTTGGCGATGAGCTTCAAACCATTAAGCAAAACGATCCTAAAGCAAGTTATGACATTTTCATAATGATCATGACAGAGGGTGTTGAGAAAGGCCGCGCAAAGAAGGATGGCGGAGTGGAAGTGACAAATACCTGGCATAACGTTTTTTTAACTAACGGCGAGGATCCAATAACACAGGAAAATAGCGGCGGAGGCGCAAAAAATCGTGTAATTGAGATAGGCGTCTTTGGCGACAAGATCATTAAAGATGGAGCTGCCACGATGGCAATCATCACGCAAAACTACGGCTTTATGGGCTCCATTATAACAAAGGTGATCTCCGAAAAGTTGCATGAGCTTAAGGCTCGCCATAAGAGCTTGCTTAAGATCTGCCAAAATCTTTCAACAAGCAAGCAGTCAGCAGCCATGGCAACCATAATTGTTGCGGACGAACTGCTTAGCCCTTACTTTGGCGAAGATCCTCTTGATGAGAGCGTATGGCTCGAATTCTTAAAGGATAGAGAAGAGGTGGATGTTTCAGAAAGAGCTTATGCTTGGACAATAAGCCACATAAGCGCTTCCATAAATCAATTCGCTGACAGCACCAAATCAAATGCATTACATGGAGAAACATTGGGTAAAATCACCAAAGTTAACAACGACTTTGTATGCCGTTACAACTATTCCAAACTTGATGAAACCTTGAAAGCAGCAGGTTTCAGCCTCAAGGCTGTTCTTCCAAATTGGGCTTCGAAGGGATACATATTGCCCTACATCTGTCCAGACGGCAAGCGAAAGTACGGAAGACACGAAAAGATTGGGGGTGTTTCTGTCCGTTGCGTCTGGATTAAGATTCCTCAGAATTGAGCGATGCCAAACCAAACGCTCGCGCCAACCAGTTACGACAATACCACAAAACGTTATGAAATTATTATTATATATATTATACATTATGATTCTGACGTAAGAACTCCATCAAGGCCCTAAAATCAAGGCTTTGACTAAAGGCTGATGCGGCGGACAAAGCTTGCGTTTACGCCATTTACGTCTATTTGTCCGATGGTTGTTACGGCAGAATCACATTATACATTACTCACTATATTTTATACATTATATTTTATACATTATACATTATACATTATACATTATACATTATACATTCTACATTATACATTATACTTTTTATATATTATATCCGTATATTTATCTTCATATTATCTTTTTATTGTGATATTTCATATGCAGTCTCCGAGTTTCGTGCTAACTTCTCACTGCATTCTAATAGCATATCCAAAACTTCCGTGATAGCACCGGAAAAGTCCTAGCTAATGATTCAACTTCGGACTTTTCCGGTGACTCGGATTTAATTTTGGGATATTCTAAAATAATCAGATCCTCCCTAAAGCGCTTCCTGCGACATTTTAATCTCTTATATTTAAGTAATCGGCTATCAAGCTCCAATATCACTTGGTAAACTTGTATCGTATTAGCATTAAATTTAATGATTATGCCTAAGCATCTAAAGACTATTCAATTTGCTCCCGAGCGAAGGCATCATTAAATTCATCGTCTTCGCTTGTGAGCACAATCATTAGTTTGTATTCGACCTTATTTACTTAAGGAAAGGAGAAACCATGAGCGCAAGCAATGTTGAACCTTCTCAGGAACAAGCAATCTTTAAGGTTCCAAAATTCAACGCGGTCAATGGGCTGCTCGATCCCGAATTCTTTGCTGGGATTGATATTGTGCCCAGCGAATTTCATACTGCGGCACAGGGGATGATTGCAAGGAACACCTTTAAGGGAAGCCTTGTTTACTCGCCACCAGCAGGATACTTTGTTTTCACAGGCATAAAGTGGGAACAGAGTAACGACCTTGCTTTGGGAATGGTCGAAAGCATGTCTTACGAGCAGCTCAGACGGACATCACAAGCGTTGAATGCGGCACAAGAAAGAGTTGCCCGGCTTAAAGAGGATAGGCTGGCCATGCTCAACAGCAGATCAATAGTACTTCCATCCACTGAATCCATTCTAGAGGCAGACATTAGAGTTGCAGAGCAAGAAGCTGTCAAAGCGCAAAAGCTTTTTTCAGGCGCAAGTTATATGAACCAGGAACTCTGCATAACGACTGCCTTAAAATTTACAAGGGCAAATAGCTATAACGTCGATCTGTTTGACAGTGATCGATACAAGCTAAACACGCCTGATGGCACTATCGACCTGCGGACAGGCGAGATTTTCCCTCACAATCCATCCGATATGATTTCAAAGGTTACGTCCGTATCTCCAAGCGTTATAGGCATGGATAAGTGGCTTGACTTTTTAGGGAACGCCACATTAAGAAATCCGGAACTCGAGTCCTTCCTGCAACTCGCGGCAGGCATGTTCCTTCTCGGTAAAGGCGATAAGTTGCTGGTGCTAGCAAAAGGCAAGGCTAACATTTTCAGATCCAGGTTCCTTAAATCTTGCAGGCTGGTCATGAAAGATTACGCCTGCATAATCGCTCCTAAAGTCATAGCGAATAAGGGCATAAACATAGACAATACTCTGGCAACGCTGAAAGGCAAGCGCCTTGTGCTGTCAGAAGAGTCGTCAAGCGATAAGCTTATAGAAGCGAACATGGTCAGCCTCCTGGATTCAACAGACCAGATATCTGAGAATGTCAAGCTTATTGCGCCGAAGGATTTCAAGTCAACGCATGCATTGGTTATGTTTACTAATAAGCCCGCAAGTTGCCTGGATCGGGAGACTTTCGATAAGGCTATTGAAATCCAATTCCCTCCAAATAGCAGTGCGCACAAGCTTCTTCCGTCTTTAGATATCCTGCTCAATGAAGCGGGCGGAGCTATCCTCCTGTGGATGATCGAAGGAGGCATTCGCTACATCAGACAAGGTTGCACTCTTGGAAAATTGCCCAAGTGCATCGGTAACGCCTCATAAGAGCACTAGGTTGAAGAGGACAGGCTCTAAGGCCTGAGCAGAAACGGTCTGTTCCTGGCCAAGGATCTCTGCCTGGCCATACAGCCTTTGATATCCAGATTCCCTACATCAGCGAGCGTGATTCACGCCGACGTAAACATGCAGTCACGGATAGATCTGTGTCTGCTCTAGTGGACAGCCGCATATGCTGCTGGCTGTCCAGAAAGGATGTACCAATGATAGAGAATTCTTGCGCGAATTTGGATATCCAGCAAGGAACCCTGTTGCTGGATCAGGATCTCAAGAGCGATCCCTCTGTCTCTAACGCCTTGGCAAGCTCCGATAAAATCCCGGAGAGTGTTGCGTTCTTCAAGGCAAAAGCCTTCTCACAAATAAAGCTTGTCATCGAAGATTTGTCCAATAGCGAGGTTGTGAGTGCGCCAACAGGATCTGAAGGTCAGGCCAGCATCGAAATTCCGCTTGGGTCTTCCGCAGATGCCAGCCTCCTTCAAGCAACGGTTCCTATCACCATTCCCAAATTCCTTGACAGTTCAGGAAAAATAGATCGCGAGTTTTTCTCAGGGATCAATGTTGCGCCCTGTGTGCTTACTTCCGCAGAGCAAGGAAATCTGATCGCTCTGATCTTCGGGCCATTCATGAAGTACTCCCCTCCAGATGGATTCTTGGTATTTAATGGAATCAAATGGATAAAAGATAAAGGCTTTTCAAATGGGATGATTCAAAGCCTTGTATCTGAACAGATTAGTCAGACTAGGAAAAGCCTGGAGGAAGTCCAGGACAAGATCAAGAAAATAAGAACAGATCTATTGCGCAATAGCGTAAGCTCGCACCTAGCTACAGAAGCCAGGCTGGCTCAAGAACTGCGCTTGACTGAAGATGAAAGGAGCACAGCTGAAAAACGCCATGCTTCAGCCATTCGCATGGGCGGATCGTTCTCCATTGGCAACTCTTTGGTAGAAGCAAGGGCTATCATTTGCAACTTCAGCACTGAAACATTGAACTGGGATCCCTACAAGCTAAATACCCCAGCGGGCACTGTCGATCTAAGGACGGGGATGCTCCACCCGCACGATCCCGCCGATCTCATAACAAACGTTACCGCCTGGGCCCCAAGCGACGTCGGCATAGACAAGTGGCTTGAGTTTTTAGGGCATGTCACAGGACACGACAAAGAGCTTGAGTCGTTTATTCAGATTGTGGCGGGCAAGATCCTCGTTGGAAAAACCGACGAGTTTCTGGTTGTAGCCAATGGCGAAGAGAGTAGCGGGAAAAGAATTCTTTTCAGAATTTTCGATATTGTCTTGAATGATTACAGTTGCACCATATCACCAGACGTCGTGAGCGTGCAATTGGAAAAACGCATAGACCGTGATCTGGAGGCGCTGAGAGGCAAGCGGCTTGTATTGTCCGAAGAGCCAGGACTCGGGAAGCGCCTAGACGCTAATGTAATCAAGCTGCTTACAACTTCAAGCAGCATTTCAGCAAAAGTTAAGAGGCGTGTCATATTCGAGCCATCGCACACTGCAGTTTTTCTAACTGACAAGTACCCGATCATCAAGCGCCTTAACCTGCCGCTCTTGCGCAAGATCATAGAAATACCTTTCCCAGCCAATTACAGCAAAGGCAACTCTCACATTCGCGCCCAAGTCTTGTGCGATAACGCTGGCGGAGCTATCATGCAGTGGATGATCGACGGGGCAATCCGTTATGTCGGTCAAGGCTGCGACCTTGGCCCGCTGCCTAAATGCGTCGATTCTTCCACCAGCATTTATAGGGATGAAGCGGCTCACCAAGTTCGCAGTTAAGAACATACCCCATATGTCCCTGTGAATTCCATTGCATTCAAAGATTGAAATGATCGCTTGCAACGGACATGGTCTCAGGGGCGCTTGCGCTGACGAATTAAGAAAAAATTTCACATTTCGCGTCCTTTTTTGATATAATGATAGGGAGATGCTCTTAGGCGGACTTCATACTCGCGCTTAAGCAATTTGCGATTTCTTGTCGATGGTTGTCACGGCAGAATCATTGATATCCGATATTCATATTAGCGCAGGGTAGAGTTTGCCCGTGTTCAGAGTCGCATCGTCAAAGTCCTGCGAATGCTTCGTTAAGAGAAAGGAGCTCCCTGTCATGTGGACTGCGGCATGGGAAATAGGCGTCATCGCGTTAATCAGCATACCATTAGCAATAATCGGTTTAAAGCATCGAAAGAGAAAGGTAATCTTCTTAGTTTTCGGCATCATTTTTATTATCATTATCGCGCTTTGCTTGCTATATTTCGCCGCTTTGATGCTATTGCTGGGAGGAATCGACTAAACTTATCCCCCAAAAGAACACATACTGGCAAAGTACTCCAAAACAACTTGCTTTCTGAAGCCAGAGGCTTTGCTTAAAGCATCCGCAAATGCTTTTCAATCGCCTTTACTTTATTCAATTTCTTTCTTTTATACCAATGAAACAAGGAGGCTTTGGATGAGAGGA
>JAISWZ010000229.1 GCA_031270945.1 Clostridiales bacterium
GTAATTGCCTTCGCCATAGAAACCTAAAAGCAACCGCTTTTGGAACGACTGGGTTGCCTCCTTAAGATAAGCGACAATGACGTTAAAAGGAGAATTGGTGTTCTTCCTGCGAATCACGCTTCCATCAGCGCTTACCAGATCCACGGTAGACAGGCGAACATTCCTGTACACATGGAGTGCGTCATAATCTTCCGCCTTAGTCCATGAAGTGCCATACGGAGACTTGTACTCTGTGCTATCACTGTCAAACATGATTTTCCATTCATAATTGCTCACTCGTTCAGCTTGGAGACTTGAAACGTTTTTATCAAAGAAAATTATTCGATACGCGCCGTCTGCTCCCATCGCTATAACCAGGTTGTCAGACCAGTCTTCGTTTTCCTCGATCTCCTTGATAACATCTATGTAGTCATATGTTCCCACAGGCACCGATAGCGCCGCTGATCTCTTGTAGAAGCTGAAGGAGCCATTCTTCATCTCATCAAGTGACTCGCTCCACAATCCAACGCTTGATTTTCTCTCAGAGCAACCTGAAAGCATGGCCATCATAGCAATGAAGACTATGATGGCCCTAAATTTGCAGCTCATAAGCCTACCCCCATTCCCTAACCATTATACTTCAATGGCTTATGTCTTTCAATTCCTATGGGAGGGCTGTGAAAAATATTTTGTTTTTGAGATAATTTAGTGAAAATCCCTGTTTTAACTCAGTGCATATCCTAAAATTTCAATGCGTCAAGAACTTTCGAGTTTTTGGCCTTAGCCAAGCAATACGCATCCAAGAACCGTTGCCTAATTAAGCTATGACTTAAAGCCCTTCAGCCTTCCTGGTGCCAACTATCCTGTTCACCACGCTAGGCGACAGTTCGACTCCGAAGAGCTCCTTGGCATAGTTCGCGATTTCTCTGTCGCTCATTCCTCTTTTGTGCATCGCGAGCAGGTGATCCTCAAGGCTGCCTGTCCTTCTTTTGCTCTTCGGCACAATCGTCGGCACAAATGTCCCGTTGCGATCCCTTGGCACCTTTATGGTTACTTCTCCCCACTCCGACTTGATCGTCTTGGTCGTGTAGCCGTTTCTGCTGTTTCCTGTTTTGTCTCCCGCGTTGTCGTGCTTGGTGTAGCCAAGGTGCTCGTCCATTTCTTTTTCAAGCATCAGCTCGACTGAGGCGCCGTAAAGCATGTTTGTTATTTCCCCAAGCTTTTCAAGCCCTCCGTCTCCGCACATGCGGACTACCTCTTTTGCAATGCGATTTGCGGTCTCATTTAAGTCTGCCAGCATTTGCTCGCCTCCTCTGTCATTACTATGGTTATTATTCCCATTGACAATGACTTTAAACATTGAAAAAGCGATTTTTTTATTTTTTTATTTTTTCCCTACTCTCACGTCTTTGGCGATCCATACTCTTCCTCAATCAAGAAAGGGGCCGCTCATCATCGCGAGAACGCGTTTCGCCGCCGAAAAAAATATGGGCGGACTTGCGGAGAAACCGGCTGTGAGCGGGACGGAGATGATATAATATAGGGGAGTAACCATGAATGATGTGTGCGCTTGACCAGAAGCCGTTTGACCCGTGTGCAATGTCTGGTCGTTTATCCTTGATTACGAGAACGCGGAAAACCCCTATGAGAAAGTGCGTTCCCAAATCGCCCTGTGGAAAAATCTTGCCGTCACCGATATTGGCTTCTCAAATGAAGTCGCGGCGACTGCCGCTGAGCTTATGACTCCGTATTGGTGCCGGAAAAGTCCTTGCGAATGCTTCAACTAGTTTGGCTCGGGCCTCTGCGAGCAAACACCCGGCTTTTCCGGCACCTCGGATACAATTTTAGGATACGCACTAAGCACGTGAACTTTGTGATGAGGTATCTAAATGCAGAATGAAACTTTATTAAAGCGCGAAGGTTTACGCGTACTTGCTGAGAACCTGGGCTTGGTCTCCGCCGAACGGTTTATCGCGCTAATGCGCCGGGAACAGTTTGACTACACCGAATGGCAGCGCGAATTGTTCAAAGACTTACCTCTGGATACGTTTTTGCGAGACGCTGACAGGTATCGCCGCGAGGTAACGGCAAAAGCATGAACCGTAAATTTCCGCGCAAACTCTGATCATCCAAACTGCCCGATGTGTTCTTGTAAGCAATTGCAATGTCGGCGCGGTTGGTTTATGTCAGAGAGGCAGAAGCGGCACCCATTCCAGTGTAGGCTATGCCATCACTAATGTCCGAATAGCTGAATACAAGAAGCCGGACAGTAAAAATCCTGTCCGGCTTAGGCTATGTTGGCCGCTTTTTCAATTGGGGATATCCAGTCGAGACGAGCGGTGGCGCTGTGAGCCGCCAGCAAAAAGCGGCGCTCGGTTTTAATCTCTGTACGCTTAACATTATATGTTATAAATATAGCGACAGCGATAGTGCCTACGTCGACTATTCATTGAATCTGCGATATCAATTTAATTTAGCCTCTCAATTTTAGCCTTTCAATAAAGCCTTCACAAAGCCATTGCAGACTGTTATAATATGCTCACGGAGCCAACACAAGCTTTCAGGATAAGCTTTTGATGGCAAGCGCCTGTCTTAGAGCATATCCCAAAATCATATCCGAGGCACCGGAAAAATCCGGGTGTTTGCTCGCAGAAGCCCGAGCAAACTAGTTGAAGCATTCGCCAGGATTTTTCTGGTGTCATTTCGGAATTTTGGGGTATGCACTTAGCACGGCTTAGGCGCTCGGCTTTGCCTTCCATTTTGTGCAACTATCTTTACCTATTTCGGAGGGGTTTAGCTTGAAAGATAGCGACGTTTTGTTTTATAGCCCAGGATGCCAAATAGACTCTGACTCCTATGAGTCTATGCCATGGTCTAGGGACGACAGCAAGATTTTTGACGAGGAAGAAGAAGAAGGACAAGAGGAATCAGAGCTCGGTGATGATGACGAAGAAACAAAGAAGAAAAAGAAAAAAATAAAAAAAGAAAAGGCTAGCGAACGCTTCATAATATGGCTGATGCCTTGAAGATTCTTGTCCCTGGCAAACTGCAAAGCGGTTCTTTGGACAAATGGTACATAATAAATTTCTGGATGCGCTATCGGCTTTGATCCCGCTTTGATAGCATCACTTCCAAAGAAAAGCTGGACAGGGGCAATCCTGTCCGGCTTTCAAGCTATGCTTGCAAATCATACTTGCGCCCTGCATTGACAAGTCTAGCAGTACTACAATACCTTTAACTTTAAAATGGATATCTTGTACTCAATAAGAATAGTTTTCCGATGATGGAACGCGACTGATACAGTGCGCGCAATGCAGACGCAGCAAAGGAGACTTGGCATTGGATAATGACGTAAATCGAATTGGAAACGCACCCGAGGAAACGTTGCCAACTGGCAATTATGTTGTATTTAATGAATCAATATTCACATTAAAAAAGCTGTTGTCCCTTGCTAGGCATAAGCTTATCATTCCTAAGTATCATGTCACGAGAGTATGGAATGACAATCAAAAGATAGCTTTCATTGAATGCTTGTACATCGAGGGAATGCACGATCCCATTGTGCTGTATCAACTAAAAAACGGCAAATACGAAGTGATTGATGGCGTGGAACGAATAAGAGCGATGATAGATTTTTATGCATGTAAGTTAACCTTAGCCAACCTATCGCTCTTTGAAGAATTGGAAGGCGCTAAATATAGCGATGTCCCGTTTTATATAAAAGAAAGATTCCTTTGAACTACACCCCAACAAGTAGACACAAAATGTCTACTATTTGTGATTTGTCAAAATATATCGGATCTTGTTTCTATGCAATATGCACAAAAAATGACTGGTAATCGATTTGGGGTGCCTCTGTTTACATTGTTTAAACAAAGCCAACAATCTACTGCCCCTAGGATTCATACCCGCGATCCAAGCTGGCGGCAAGCCACATGAGCCATTGGATGCTTACGTCAACGGCTGCGGGCCTCGCCACGGCAGGGGCGGGCTAAAAGCGAAAAGCGTCACGAGGCGCGTCTTCCTATCTGCCCCTCGGATTCATACCCGCGTTCCAAGTTGGCGGCAAGCCACATGAGCTATAGGATGCTTTCGTCAACGGCTGCGGGCCTCGCTACGGCAGGGGTAGGCTAAAGGCGAAAAGCGTCACGAGGCGCGTCTTCCCGCTTGCCCCTCGGATTCATACCCGCGATCCAAGCTGGTGGCAAGCCATGTGAGCCATTTTGTACGTGAGATATTTTGGCGCTGAGGCAAGTTAAGCCACTGCAAAGCTAATTTTCACGAAAAAATTTGTACTAAAAATTTGCTAATTTCCATTATTGGGATTGTCAGATATTACTATAATTAACAAACGGCAGATCCAAATGTGAGTAAAGTTTTTTTGCTTCAAAATCCTCACGAAAAAGCATGTAAATATGCGTGTCTACCATATAGGGCGCACCCCACTTAACAGAAAGCTAATTGTTAAGATAGCTGAAGGAAAGCTGAATAAAGAGAAAAGATTTGATCTAATGTGCAGACTGAATTGCGAGTTCGACTAATTTTTCATTAAACAAGAAGCGGGTGAATTTAATGCCTTTAGCGGCTTTCACAACAATAGATTACTTTCCGCTCCCCCAAAATCTATTCTATTGCTTTGAACTCGAAAAGATGAGTATAGAAGTAATAGCTACGGAATTTAATGCCGGGAAATAGTGCGTTCCTGACTATTTGCAAGACGCTAAATACTCAGACCTAGAAATGTCGTACATGATCGAAACCGCCTTTTTAGGTTGCGCACTCAAGAAGATAGTGCTCATGAATGCCGGAGAAAACAAAAAGTTAATATTAGGCGGGTTGAAAAAAGTAGCGTCTTTTAACTCTTTTTTAAATCAAGGCCTAGCGCTTAACGGGTTAACCCAATTAGGAAATTTAAATGGCAAGAAGTTTGAACAGCTAAATATCAGAGAACAGGCTCATTTCAAGAATTGCGAAATGCGCGTGGAGATAATCACGAGTCAAATGCCTGAAGAAACGAAAGAAAAGGTTATTTCACTGCATAATTATATAAACAAATAAAGATTAGTATGTTAAACACGGAATATGTCAGAGATGCATCCCCGAATCTTGGTTTTAAGCCATTTGTTTCTCTAATCAAAATGTAATCAAATTGAAATATATCTCCGTTTGTCGGCTTTAGTCAATAAATAGCGTAAAATCAATGTTTTTCTAAAAATCAATCCTAACTCCCTCCTTGCGTGTTGATTTGAGCTCTCAAAAAAGCCTTCCCAAAACGATTGTCAACTGGTATAATGCTCAGCTATCAGCGATAAATTTTGGAAGCTCTTAAATTAGGTTCATGCGCTTCCAGCCTTGTTGATGCAATCGTCCGTTTAGAAAGCAAAAAGGAGGGGTTCAACTTGAAAGATGACGATGATTTGTTTGGCAACGCTTGGGATGAAGATGAAGACGAAGATGACGACGATGACTTTGAAGATGATGATGATGACGAAGACGACGAAGACAACGAAGACGACGAAGACGGGGTATACAGCTACGATGAGTACTACTTCGAAGAGGCTGATTACGATGATGAGCATCACCCTGAATACCGCCAGGAATTCGAAATGGGCTCTGACTCAGACGAGTTAGAAGAAGTTTTGTCATGGGA
>JAISWZ010000279.1 GCA_031270945.1 Clostridiales bacterium
GGTTTCAGCGCCGCTTGCCTAAGGAAAAAACAAGCGCAAGACATCATTCTTTTTGAGACGCCATACGTATAGTTAAACGAAAGAAAAAAAGAAAAAAATAAACGAAATAAACGAAAAAAGAGGCGGATCGCGCGAGGGGCGCGGTTAGCGTCTGAAGCAGTCGCCTGGCAATGCGGCTAAAATACATATTGACCGAAGGCGCGAATGATCCCATAAGGAGGCAGATATAATGCTGAGAAAGATAATCGTTATGTTCGGCGCAGTCATTGCAATCCTGGTTATGATTATGTCCGTTCTTATCGTGCAGCTGTATAGGGGCGGCAAGACGTATGTTGATACAATCGGCATCGGCGACATTTCCTTGACGCAGAACGAATTCAATGTAAAAGGCTCGATTAGCTCTAGCGCGATAGCCTATAGGGATTATGAGTACAAAATAGATGGGAAGACTCTCCGGATGTCCATTTACGGAGGGCTTGTCCTGCCGGTTGGCGACATGAGCGGAAGCTTTGACATCCACCTAAAGGATGATCGTCTTAGCGAAGTTGAGTTTGTTACGCTGGAGGATGGAAAAGACACCAGGCAAATTCTGCCTTAGAAGTTGTCGGGCAGCATAGACGGCGAGTCAAGCCTCAAACCTTTTGGCTACCGCCTAGCGCATGGAAAGGCCACTGCATGAAGGCCCATGGATCCCGCAAGCTGCAATGATCATTCAATCATTCAATGAAATAAAGGGAAAGGGTCTGCAGTTCCTTCAGACCCTTTTTTGGGTTGCTCGTATATATGATCAACGCAACAAAAATCGCCAAAAATTTTAATGTTTTTCGGGGATGCGCCACTTCTTGCCTTTAAGCGCGCATTCCAAATCTAGCCCGCAGGAAGAGAGGTGGTCGCAGCCGCTGGCTTAAGCGTTCGTTAATAATATAAAAACCAACAGGGAGTGATGTCATGTTTCATGTTCTGCTTGTTTTGCCAATCCTGCTAATAGTTGTAGCAATAATAGTCGCTATCATTTCCGTCGTCTTGGTCAGCGCATGCACGCTTGTGCTAAGCGTGGCAGGCGGCGCCGCTACAGCAAAGTTAGTAAAAAACAAAAATTTGAGAAAGATGCTCTTCATAATATGCACCATTCTTACATTCACCAGCTTAGCGCTGCTGTCGCCCTTTTTCAACTGGCTCATACCGTTGCCGGATCTTGTGTTTACACTGTTGGGCATCGTTTCGCTAGCGGCCGTAGCCGTCCTTTCCGTTGCAGGAATCAGGTGCGTCATTTCGGTGATCCACAATAAGATCGGCAAAAATGTCATGCTGTTCTTGTTTGGAGTTTCGCTTGTGGTATCATCGTTCTCCGCTGTTATAGCCACATGGCTAAGTGTGAGCGCCCGCGCCATAAGTTGATTGCGGGATATGCTCTTATGCAATCAGAGGGCGCTTTAGCTTGCCCGTGCTGGCAAGAAGCGCTCTTTGCCATATCATGACTAGGGAAACCCAAAGAGCCCAGGGCAACTCTCTGGGCTCTTGTAACCGTCTGGGAGAAAGAGAGCTGCGCTGGCCAATTTCCCGCCAGTTGCATAAAAATTCCATGGCCGATTATGCTTGAATCCCATATTCGACCATGGAATTTAGAGAGAGCGAACTGGAAACAAGAAATTTTTCCTTGAATCGTTCCTCAAATTCCGCGCTTTCAGCTAAGCCTCAAGCGCGCAGAAAACCCTATGCCGAGCTGGCGCACCGAACCCGAGCCCATTTCGACATCATTCTTTCTAAACATCTATTCGTATATATGTTATAATAGCTCTCGAGCGATAGGCTTCTGACCAGCCAGGCCAGAAGCGGGTATCCCAAAATTCCGTCAAGGCGCCGGAAAAGCCATCGCGATGCTTTAACGCGCGACTTTTCCAAGCTTCGGAATTGATAAGCTCTTAGGAGGATTCGCATGGATGATGATTGCCGCACGAGATATCCTTTGCTTCTTGTTCATGGAATGGGTTTTCGAGGAAACGCCGATGGCATGTTTAGCTACTGGGGGCGCATTCCAGATACCCTGAGAGGGAGAGGCGCGGTCTTGTATTTCGGCCACCATGACGGGTTTGGAACAATCGAGTCAAACGCCGATATTTTAAAGGATGAGATAAGCTCCATAATCCAGGACGGCCATGAAAAAGTGAACATTATCGCCCATTCCCGGGGCGGGCTAGAAGCCAGGTACGCAGCCACAAAGCTTGGATGCGCGGAAAAGATAGCATCCATTACCACCATCTGCACTCCGCATAGAGGCTCCAGAACCATGGACTTCGTTATAGGCATTCCGTTCGCCTTGTCAATCGCCTCCGTTGTTGTCTACCCCTTCGCCAAGCTGCTTGGCGACAAGAAGCCTAAATTCAAGGAGTGCTGCGAGAGCTTCGGCTCAGGGTACATGGAGCGATACAACTTTGAAACCCCGGATGATCCGGATGTCCAGTATTACAGCTACGCGGCTGTTATGAAAAAGCCCTTGAGCGACATCTTCATGTGCTGGCAAAACGCCCTAATCCGCATAGCCGACGGCCCAAACGACGGGCTGGTGTCAGTTGAGTCAGCCCAATGGGGAGATTTTGGAGGAGTTTGGAGAAGCGTGAGCAACAGAGGCATCTCGCACATGGATGTTCTTGACTTCAGAAGAAAGCCGTTCACAACCCAAGCGGATTATGATGAGGGAGTGTACGACATATGCGAAGCCTGGGCTAGCCATGTGAGAAAGCTTAAGATGAAAGGTCTGTAAGATCAGAAAAGCGCATGCTGGGCATGCGCTTTTCTGGGGTTTTGGGGTTTTGGTTTTTGGTTTTTTTGTTTTTTTTGTTTTCGCTTTTTTTTGCTTTTTTTATTTTTATTTTTATTCCCGATGCTCTGTTTGCCCATTCCTGCGCATTCTAATATTAAAATATTTAATCACAACAACATGTCTGCTTGTTCCGAGCTTTCTCAAAACCCCAAAACCTTTATCCTCTTGTTCTTCATCCCAATGTTATGCTTATTCATTCCCGCGTTTCGCTCTTTCTTTCAAATACTTACTGCCCCTGTCCCAGCTTCTTCTTCTTAAGCTCCGACGAAATAACAAAAAACCCCCAAACCGCAAACCCCACGCCGGCGACGCACACGCCAATGATCAGCGCAATGTCCCAGATTGGCATGGAGTAGCCTTCTATGGGTATCGCGTTTGAGCGGGAAACGGTATACAGGATGTTCTTTGTTGCCATCCTGAGCTCTGTCAAGGCTGTGGCGTCAGACTTTCGAGGCTTGTAGACCTCTTTCAAAAACGCTAGGTTAAGGTCGCCTCCTGCGGAGAGCATCTGCCCAATGTCCATGAAGGGATGCGTGTTGAAGTCAGTGATTACAGTCCCCTTAAAGCCCCATTCATTGCGGAGGATCTCAGTCAGAAGCCTGTAGTCTCCGCCAGTCCACTTTGTGCCGATCCGGTTGAACGAGGTCATGATAGCTGTGGCTTTGCCCTTTTTGACCACAAGCTCAAATGGGCGCAGGTAAATCTGCCTTAGCGCCTGCTCGCTCAGCCAGGTGGCTACCCCGTTTCTGCTGGTTTCCTGCTCGTTGACGGCAAAATGCTTGATATATGCGTAAACGCCCTTTGTGGACGCGCCAGTTATCTCGCTTGCGCCAATGAGCCCGGAAAGAAGCGGATCTTCAGAGAAATATTCGCCAACGCGCCCGCCAAAGGCGGTTCTGTGAATGTTGAGGCCTGGCGCGTACCAGCCGGAATAGGGGGTCTGGCCGTTTCCGATTAGAGCTTCCTCGCCTACGGCTTCTCCCATCTCCTCCGCCAGCTCAGTATTGAACGTTGCGGCTATGACAGGCTCGCATGCGTAATGGGAAGTCCCGAAAACAGTGTCGCCTCCGCCCAGGAACACGGCAAATCCGGCGGGCCCGTCTGAATCGATTGTTTTTGGCTTTTTGATTGAGGCTATATAGGCGGTGTTGAACGCGCCCACGTTTATGAGCTCAACCATCTCGTCATATGTAACGCGGTTTAAAAGTTCCTCCCAGCGGGGATCGTCATACGCGGCGTTAATCAAATTATAGAATTCGTATTGGCCCTCGGCGCCGTACTGCGGGAACTCCTTGTACTTGGCGGGGCTGAGGGAATCAAGGGAGTCAATTCCGGATTTCGTGGCAACTGATATGACTTTTTCGTTCTCTGTCCTGCTTTTGGGAAACGTTCCCTCAAAGTCAGAGCGGGACATCATTGTGGTTTCTATCTCGTCGTCAGCGTCCTCATACCGGTTGACTACATTGTACCCTGAGGCCTCGTCGGTTTCGTATAGAATGTCAGACGCAAGAGACAGTTCCCTTGATTCGATCTCGCTGTGCGCGTTGTCCCGCAAAGACAGAACGTAAGCGCCCTTTTCAAGCTCGTATCCCGAAAACCCGTTCCCATTTTTGTCGTTGTAGTCATAGGAGGCGAACAGATACGGATCGATCTCTATGGTAACAGTTTTTGAAGCACCTGGTGCGATTTCCGGGGTTTTAGCGAACCCTGCAAGCTCAACCCCCGGCTTTTCGATTCCGCCTGCTGTGTATGGAGCGCTGATGTAAAGCTGGACTGACTTTTTGCCCGCCACGCTTCCTGTGTTCTTGACCTCGACATCTACGGATATGACAGAGCCCTTTGAGATTCCGCCGGAGACTGACTTGATCCCTTGCTCGAAGGTTGTGTAGGACAAGCCGTACCCAAACGGGTAAACCACATGATCCTTGTACCATTGCTCCCCGTCAGTCAGCGCTCTGGTTTCCCAGTAGCGGTACCCTGAGTAGACGCCTTCTTCATAGTCAACAAACGCGTAGATGTATCCGCCAGACTTGTCGGAGACATTGGTGTACATATCCCCGCCAGCCGACATGTTGTCGCCAAAGTTTTGGTAAGCTGGATCAGCGGTCAGGTCTTTCACGAAAGTGTCAACCAGAGATCCGGACGGGTTGACCTCGCCTTTCAAGATCCGGCCCAAGGCGCGTATTCCCGTGTCCCCAGGCGCGCCAATCCAGAGCGCCGCCCCGACTTCCTGGTGGTAGTCAGGATCAGAAGGGTCATCCAAGAATCCGCATTCGATATAGGTCGACATGTTGAGAATTACGATCACTTTGTCAAACCCGCCCGCCGCCACAGAGGACAGAAGAGCCCGCTCATTGGCGTCCAGCTGCAGGTACAGCCTTCCGTCCGGCTGCATGCGAGGCAAGTCGAAGCTTTCGCCGCCTATGCGGCTTACGACAACAATGGCTGCGTCCTTGTACTGGGAATATGAATTCCTGATCGCGTCAGTGTAGCTGCTTTGGGGCGTTTCTCCAGCGTCAAGAAAGGCCACTCCGTCATTGGCGTTGTCCATGACAGGGTTAGAGCTCCTCCCGCCACCAGACTTGCCGTTGTCCTTGTAAAACGCCATCAGCTCAGGGTTGAGCGAAAAGCCCTCTTCCGCCAAGGCGTCATAAAGGCTGATCTCATACTCCCCTGTTCCAGCGCCGCTTCCGGATCCTCCGGTGACAATCCTGGCCGAGTTTTTGCCGAAAACGCTGATCTTGGCGCCAGCCGCCAAAGGCAAGGCGCCATTTTGGTTTTTCAAAAGCACAAAGCCTTCCTCGCAAATCGCCTCGTTTAC
>JAISWZ010000235.1 GCA_031270945.1 Clostridiales bacterium
TACGCCTGAAACAGGCTGTTTTTGCTCTTTTTATTATGACTTTGCCTCTTATGAGGCTTCGCCTCTTACGAAGCTTCGCCTCTTACGAAGCTTCGCCTCTTATGAGGCTTTGCCTCTTACGAGACCTTCGCCCTAGCGCCTTCGATGTTCTTGAAAGCCTGGTAGAGGTTTACGGCAACCGGGAACCTTTCCCTGTACTCGCTCAGCCCGCTGAGGCACCACTTTCCCTCGTGGAGCTTGACCGAAACAGGTATCCAGCCACCGTTCATGAACACTTCCAGCTGGTCTCCGCAGTGGAGGCCGCCAAGGCGGTCATTTGTGAATATCACGTCCAAGAGCCCGGTTCGGTGATCAAGAGCGATGACGCCCTCTCTAGGCTCGCCGTTGGGGAAGAAGAGCCTTCTCTCTTTGGCCACGCTTTTGTAGTCAGAGAAAAAGCTGTCAATGAACCCGACTTTGATGCCCATTTTCTGCAGGTAGAGGTCAAACTCGAAGACGGCCAGATCGTCCATTAGCGCGAGAACCAGGTTGCCTACAGAATTGAGGACTCCAGAGGCCTTCATGCAGTCCTGCTGGACAGAGAACAGCGCTATGTCTATCTCCTCTTTAGAGTTGAATGGCAGCACGGGCACTTCCCTTGTGCCTCTGATCTTCAAGGGAGGCGGCGCCAAGAGGTAGTTGCCCTCATATATGCCGAACAAGTTCTGCGCTTGCTCAAGCGGCTCTGGCTGAAGGCCATTCTCCAGCGCGTCGGTGGCCTGCGTCTCTTTAATCTCTTCATTGTCCATAATTAAATACCCCCATTCATATGGCGAAAAAAATCGCTTATATATACTCCTGAGTCTAAGATTAGCAAATAAATGAGATATTGTCAATCGAATAAGCACAAGCAAATTTAGCGTCAACGGGAGTAAAATATGACACGGCGTGTCCTTAAGTGTCGAAGGGGCGAGTGATTTGGCCGAAACAACAAGTGCATGCTTGATTCGGTTCTAATAGTTGGCGGTTTTGCCGCATTCAGAAAGAAATAAAAAGCGCCGGAAAAGCTCTGGCGGAGCGCCAGAACTTTTCCGGGCCTAGAATTAATTTTGGAAGGCGTTTATCCATCGATTTTTACTGTGCGCTTGGGCTAACGAGGACTACTTTGGTTATTGATGAGAGCTTTGGCAAATGCTTGAGAGTTAGGGTGTTTTAGCGCTAGGCGCTTGCATTGGCAAATTGCCAATAGGGGGGCTCAAGCGCTTGTTAGACTAGAAGTCAAAAACCAAAAATTGCTCAATGCCCAGAAAAATGCGCTGTCCTATCCGAACATATTCCCGCAGATGGGCAGAACTCTGCCCATCTGCGGTTCGGGCTTATTCTAGCCTCGGCCTATTCTATGCCTTCCGGCTCTTCTGCGCCATTCGGCTCTGCCGTAGCCTCTGGGCGAGGTTCCGCTTCCACCTCTGGGGCTGTGTCTGGCATCGCGTAAACGGCCTTTTTGAGCTCGTCAAGCTTATCGAGCTTGACGCCCAAGCTCTCGGCGGTTTCAATGAGCTTTTTGGCGGTTTTAACGTCCTTGTTGCCATAGGCCGTGAAGCGGACTATGGGGATGATGCTTTCCCTGTCGCCACGGTTGAAGGCTTCGACATAGTAGTTGAAGGCTTCGTTCATGTGGCCTGCGTTCTCCAGGGCGTTGGCGTAAAGCTTCAGCGCGGGCGGGTACCCGTGCTGGACGGATTTCTGGAGCCACTGGCTTGCGGCTCTTTCTCCAAGCGATCCAGGCAACTTGCTGTTGTGGTAATTGAACACCAGGTACTCGCACTGCCCGTCGCCCATGGACGCGCCTTTGGCGAAGAAGTGGAGGGACTTTGCCTGGAGGGCCGGATCCTTGTTGGTGAAATAGTGGATGCCAAGGGTGGTGACAGCCGGCAGGTAGTTGGAGTCGGCTGACTTCTCAAGCCATTCCATTCCGAGCTTGGCGCTGGAGTCAGGGATGCTTTTGTTCAGGTAGAGGTTCGCGATCATGTACATAGCCTGGGGGTTTCCTTGCGCGGCCGCTTTTTCCAGCCAGCTCAATGCCTTTATGTATTCTTTTTTCGTTTGGTAGAGGCTGCCCAAGTTCATCTGCGCCGCGACCAGGCCTTTGCTGGCGGCGATCCGGAAGTGCTTTATGGCTTCGTCCTGGTTTGCGGGGATGACGCTCGAGCGCAGGTACAGCGTTCCCAGGGCGAGGTCTGCCATGAAAACTCCCTGGTCTGACGCCTTCGTGAAGAACTCCAGGGCTTTCTGGTCATCGGTCTTTATGCCTAGCATGCATGTGCCAAGCATGTAGTTCTCAGCGCCAGACAGCTCCGGCGGCGCTTCAATGAATTCGTCAACGAAGCCCTTGCTTTCCTCCAGGAGCGTCTTGTCACCCCAGATATACGACAGGTACATGAGCTTTATCTTGGAGAACGCGCTTCCTTGCTCGATGCCTTCCTTGAGAAGCGCAACCGCCTTGTCATTGCCAAAGGGGAGCACATCGCTCGGGTTGAGGTTTGCGCCCAGGGATGACAAAACTGAGAGCGCTGTGTAATAGGTTTCAGAGTTTGTTAGGGGTGTTGAAAGGAACATCTTCTCTATGGCGGCCATCAGCTCTTCACCCGTGGGTGGCTCAGGGGCCTTTTCAATCAAGGCGTCAAGGGAACCTGAGTTCAATGCGGGGTAGTAGTACTCTGCGTCTCTAACGCCGGCGAGCTTTTCAGCCAGGGCCTCTCCGCGAAGCGCGAGCGCCCCTTTGCCTTGGTCATACACCAGCGTGTCCAAATTGCCCATATATATTTCTCCTCTTGGCCCGTGATTCTTGGTGCATATCCCGAAATCCCGAATGGCTTGCCGAACGGCTTTTAGTTAAAGAGGCTCGGGCCGTTCGATATTATTTTGGGATATGCACAAAGTCCAGGTCTGGCCATTACACTATTATACGAAATTGTTGCGCAGTTGACAACCTTTTTGTTTTATCTTGAAATGGCTTGATTGTAAGAAAAACACGATAAGCCACATCTAGCGCAAAAATTATCCAGCTTTTTGAGCTTCAATTCACAAGAGAAAACCTGGAACAAGCCAAAAGCAGGGCAGGATTGAGCCAAGAAATGCTATATCAGGGAGGGAAAAATCCGCACATCGCTTTCTGTCTAGACATTGTTTGATTTTGCGCTTGTCAAGAAACTTATGGCATTCAAGAATTGAATATATCGAATCTTAGAGCCGCGCGTCGCTATTTGCATATTTCTGCGGATATGGTATGATATAATTAAAGTATTGTGCGGCATATCCTGAGGCGCGGGGTTGGAAAATGACGAGGCGCGGCTTTGCGCGTCTCGCGTGAGGGCTGTTTTTCTGGGAGGCTCTGCTGTCCATAAAATAAGCCTACCCAGAAATCTGCCTTGATAAACATTATTAATCTACTTTTGCTTATCAAAAGTGCTTGCGAAAGGCGTACGCCAGCCGTTCGCCAATACATAGAGCTGCCGCCCAGGACATGCCTCACAGGAGCGCACCCCAAAATTGGGATGCGCACAAGGAGGCGCATACCATGGTTGTGGAGCATGACAAGCGGGTAATGGATGAACTAGCCAGGATCCGCAAGGAGCAGGATGCGTTTAGGGCTAGGATGGCAGATGCGGCCGCCAAGCTTGACATTGTTTGGGAGCGGCTGTCCCCGGCGCCTTGCAAATACGAAAATCACGCGAATTACGCGAATCACTCAACTCGCGCGAATTGCGCAACCGAAGACGCAGGGATCTGGCCGGGAGACACAGTGATGTTTGGAGATTTCCATGGGAAGCGCCTGCAGTGGAAGGTGCTGAGCGTCCAAAAAGAAAGCGCTCTTATCATAACAGAAGAATGCCTGGAAGCCAAGCCTTACGCGATGGCTGGCCAGAACTGCGGCTGGGTGTCCAGCCGCATGAGGGAATGGCTGAACACTGACTTTCTCAAGCATCTGGATGATTGCGTAATCCCCGCCACAATCGCAAACAAGCCGCTTTCGCCTGAGGAGCTTGAGGCGCCGCTGGAGGAAGAGCCGGAAACTATAGACAAAGTTTTTTTGCTGAGCGCCGAAGAAGCATGGGAGCACTTTTCTGCCGACGAGTCCAGGATAGCGTGCCTGAGAGGGGTTCCGTCCTGGTGGTGGCTTCGCACCAGGGGGGCGCTGGAAAACACGCAGGCCTTTGTGCTGGATTGCGGAAAGGTAGTGAGCCTAGGCGCTTTATCCACAAGCGGGCTGTGCTGCCCTAGGCCGGCGTGCTGGATTCCGCTTGCCGCTGCGCAGGCGTAGCAACAGGGCTCGCGCTTGCGCGAGCCCTGTTGCGGTTTAAATCTTTGGGTTTTAGAAAGAGACGACGGAAAAGAATGGCTGAATGACGAGCTTTGATAAAGCTTCAAAAATCTCAACGTGTTTTCTTTGTATTCTTTCAAAAAGCCCTTTGCCGCAGGCTTTCAAAACAAAAGAGCGTCGAACCGGCTACGCCGGAACGACCTCCGCCGGCGCGGCTTCTTTCTCTTCAGGCTCGCTCTTCCCGTAAATGAACTGAAGAATGCCTATCATGGCTATGCAGACGATGGCGGAGCTTCCGCCGGCGCTGACAAACGGGAGGGTGACACCTGTAAGGGGTATAAACTTGATGTTTCCGCCTATTATAAGAAACGTCTGTATGGCCAGGATGCTGGTGAAGCCTGAAGCCAGGAGGCTGTAGTAGGGCCTTTGGCTTCTTAGCGCTATGTGCAGCCCGCGATAGAAGATCATGATGTAGACGCCTATCAAGGCAAGCCCGTAAAGGCCGCCAAACTCCTCGCAGATGGCCGCGAATATGAGGTCGCTTTTAACTACGGGCACGTATCCGGGCGATCCCCGCCCAAGCCCGCTTCCAAGAAAGCCCCAGGTTCCTATGGCAAAGAGGGACTGGAGAATCTGGTGCCCTTTGTCAAAGGGATCGTTCCAGGGGTTTAGCCACGCGGCGACTCGGGTTTGGACGTGGGACAGGGCCTTGAACGCGGCGTATGACGCGGCTGAGGCCGCCAGCATTCCGGCGGCGAAGAGCCACGCCTTGCCTGTAGAGATGTACAGCATAATCATAAACGCCATGAAGAAGATGAGGGCGCCGCCCAAGTCGTTTTGGAGAGTCAAAGCCAGGACAAAGAGCGCCGCTGAGACGGCGGGATAGATCAAGCCCCAGAAGTTGAGCTTTTTTCGCAAGACGCTGCCCAGAAACAGGATGTACAAGAATTTCGCGGCCTCGGAAGGCTGGAAGTTGAAGCCTCTGATGTCTACCCAGTTCAGCGATCCGTTTTGCCTGTTTCCAATAAAGAACGGCAGAACGACAAGCGTCATCCCCGCCAGCAGGTATATGAACTCCAGCTTCTCAAACTTTGGGATTATCATGAAAACTATGGGAACCGCCAAAGTGGCCCCAAGCCCTATGGCCATGCAAAGCGCCTGGTGGGGCACTCCGCCCGGATCCACTCTGGCGAGCGTTATCAGCCCGATGTCCATGAGCATGAACATGCCGTTCCACATCAAAGGGCAGCTGCCCTTGAAGAAGAAGCGGGCCAAGGCAAAGCCCAGGATCAGGATCGCAAGCCCGTACCCTCCAAGCTTCAGCGCTTCCAAGTTGAAGCCTGGCCCCTTGGCGGTGAGCAGGGCAAACCCCAGGACATGCGTGGCCACAATGGAGCTTCTTTGCCAAGAGGCGGCTTTGGCTCTGCTCCTGATCCCCCGCTCGTCTAGGATGTAGGAGATTCCCTGCCATAGGAACACTGCCATGAACAAAAGGAACAAGAAACGGCTTGCCATTGACGCAAGCTCAAACAAGGCCTCACCGCCCTTCGCGTTTTTAAAGCTTAATCTTGCGCTTATTCTACGCCCCGGAAAAGCATTCCGTAAGTAAACGGCGCGTCTCCGGACGCGTATTGGCCCTGCAAAGCTCCAGACCAGCTTGAAACCATTCTTTTGATCTCATCCCGAGACTCGAGGGTGAACAGCAGAAGCAGCCTGCCAGCTGGAAGCGAAAGCACGTCTTTCGCCCTTCTGGACCAGTCCTGCGGAGTCTGGTTCAGGATCTGGCACACGCATCTGCCGCAGTCGGGAACTAGTGGAAAACGAATGCTTTTCCTGTCAATAAGAACGCATGAATCCCCCGCTTTGTCTTTAAGAGAGCAAAATTTCTGGCCACGCGAAGAGGCAAAGTTGCCGATTGGGCATTGCCTGGTCTCCATCAAGGGAAGCTGTCCGTAGGCGACAAGCTCCGACTGGGCGCTTGAGGCGGCTTTTAGGTTTTCAAAAGAAAGCTCCGGTGACATCACAACGCCTTGGCAAAAGTTTAGAAGAAAGCTGGTTGAGGCTTTGTTGAAAGAGCGCAATTCATAGCCAGCGATTAGCGTCTTCCCCGAGCTTGCGAACTGCTCCAGCTGCCCCCAGGAGCTGCAGTACAGCCCGTCCAAGGGGGCCTGAGATAGGGCTTGCGCCTCTTCTTCAGACACTGTTGCCGGAAGCGAGCAGAACAACCCAGCGCCTTTGCCTTTGCAAAGATCGATTAGGCTTTCCAGGCCGGATCCCAAAAGCCTCAGCGTTTCAGCCATTGGAATGACGAGCCTGTCCACGCCTTCTTGAAGAGCGATGTCAGCCAAAGCCGCTTTGGGGACGCTGACTGAAAGCTTGTGCTGGCTGGTTCTGGGTGCCAGATCTGGCAACTGGGTGGGTACTGGGAGCTTCTTTCTGAAACTTTCTTTGATCTTTTCCCCAAGCAGGTCGCAAGCATCGCGTCTTAGCCCGTTGGCAACCGAAGCGGGAAGAAAGAAGTCTTCCGCAGACTCAAAGGACGCCCAGTTTATAATAAAGCTTGTGCCGCCGGTTTTGGATAGGCGATCCATCACTTCTTCCCTTGAAGACGGCTTGCCTATGGCCGGATCAAGAGGCGCGGACACGCTTTGCGCAACAGCGCCATTATACTCCAGCCTTAGCCGGGCCGGCTCTCCGGCTTTTCCGGAAAAGAAGGCGTTTGCCAATATTTTTCTGTTGTCCTTGATGCTTGAGAGCACGCGATCATTTAGCGTTTTGTCAAAAGTCTTGAATACCGGTGTTCCAGGTTTTGCATGGCCCTGCGCGTGAAGCGGGAACACTTCGCCTGGAAGAGCCTTCTTGCTGGAAAACGCTCCGGGGTTTTGGTCTTGGCCAACCCGGATCTCAAGTCCGTCGCCTGGAACGATTGGCAAGGCTGCCTTGACGTTGAAGCCAGCCTTAGTGGAGGACTGAACCACCCCAGCCTGGATCCCGAAGTGTCCGGAATGCTCGGTTGACATCATGTCGCGCCCTGCATGCTGGGAGAAATAGCCTTGGGTAAAGGCGCCTCCGCGATTGAACACGCGCAGGAGCTCTTGCGCAAGCTCATCAAAGTTCATCTCCGGGTTGTCAATGGCCATCCGATATGCTGAAACCGCAGCCGCCACATAGGCGGGGGTTCTCATTCTGCCCTCGATCTTCACGCTGGTTGCGCCAGCTTTTGATATATTCTTTATCTCGCTCAAGGCGCATAGGTCTTTCGGGCTTAGCAAATGTCCTGACGCGATCTCCTGCTTGTTTCGCTCAAGCCGGTACGAAAGTCTGCAAGGCTGGGCGCACTTGCCACGGTTTCCAGATCTGCCGCCCAATAGAGAGCTCATCAGGCATTTTCCAGAAAAGCAAACGCACAATGCCCCGTGGACGAAGACCTCGATCTCAGCAACAGCGCTGGCAGCTGCTATGTCCTGGATCGAGCACTCGCGCGCCAAGATCACGCGGTCAAACTTGTTCTTGACCAGAAACCTGACGTCCGAAACCGACTGCGCAGCCATCTGGGTGCTGGCGTGAAGCTTAAGCTCAGGCCAAGACTTTTTCGCAAGAGCGGCAAGGCCAATGTCCTGGACTATAAAGGCGTCAGCGCCTAACTCAGCCAAAGCTTTCACCAGGCCAAGCGCGTCCAAGATCTCGCTGTCCTTGCACAATGTGTTTACAGCCGCGTAAACTTTGACGCCCCGAAGATGGCAGTAGTCAGCGGCCTCTTGAAACTCTGCCAGGTCGAAGTTCGCGGCGCCGCTTCTGGCGCTAAACATCTTCGCTCCTAGGTAAACCGCGTCGCATCCCTTGGAAACAGCCGCCTTCAGGCACGCAAAGTCGCCAGCCGGGGCCAAAAGCTCCAGGCTCATCGGCTCTTCGCGGCAACGTACGGCTTCCTGCGCTCGTCTGCCTTGATTGGACTGCTTGACGTCCGTTTCGCCTCTTCCAGATCCGCCTCAAGCAAAGCGTTGTATTCTTTTAGTTCAGCCAGATCCAAATCTTTCTGAGAAATTTCCTGGTCTTTCTGTCCTATTTGCAACAGCTGCGCTTCTAGATCCTCCTTCGCCTTCTTGAGCTCCGCCTTTATGTTCGCAAGCTCAGATTTTGACATTTCCAAGCAATTCCTTGAGATGGACAGCTCGTCCTGGGTTAGGAACAATTCGTCTCCCGCGTCATCCAGCTTCTTTACCAGTTCTTCGTTTGCCGACTTTAGCCGTTCTATCTCCAGCCTGTCTGCCGTGGTCGACTCCTCAGGCGGCCTTCCTCGTTCCTTGAAGAGCTCGTCCGCCAGGTTTATGGCGGCGACCAGGCACTTTGTAACTGGATGGAGATTCTTGGCGCCGCTAAGCTCCTGAATCTTTCCGTCAATGTAGGAGGCCAGCTTCCGGACGTACTCTTCGTCTTCATTCGACACGAATGTGACTGTTTCGCCGCCGATGGCCACCTGCACCTTGTTGTAGCTTTCCACCCCGCATCCTCCTCGCTGCGCCAAATGCATGGCGC
>JAISWZ010000352.1 GCA_031270945.1 Clostridiales bacterium
AGCCCGTATTTTCGCCACTTTTTCAATTGAGAGGTGTGAGTACTTGGAAATAAAAGAATCATCACAGCCATCCTTGATGAAGAGTATAGCCAATTCACGGCTTTCCAGTGGGATTTCCTTGTGCGGAGCGGGAATGCCAAGTTTGGCCCGTATTTTCGCCACTTCCTTGATGGGGAGAAGGGACAACTCAGAAATATCAGAATCAACCATGCCCTTCTTAATGCCTGCTACAGCCGTTTCGCGGCTCCGCCTGGCCTCTCCATCGGTAGCTCCTTCTTCATAGATATATTCGGCTATGGTGGCACCCATATCTACCATCTCCTTTTTTATGCCGGCCAATTCTTCCGTCGGCACAACTTTGTTGCTTACTAAAATTATTAATGATAAAATGTTATTCTTCCATTCAGGTTCCCTGTTGGAGTCGGTAACCATCTGGCAGACTTTTCTGAGCACCTCGACAGGAGTATCTGTGGATTTGTAAAGCGGAGAAAATATCAGGTCGAACTCGTTTACAGCTGTGCCTTTGTCAAGGGCATCAGTAGCTTTGGAGATAGCGATATTAGCGTCTAAATCGCATAAGTTGATTATCACTGGTTTGTCTTCAGGAGCGTATTCGTTCAAGTAGCGTATGGCATCCTTGGTGATCTCTTTCGTAATGATGATTCTCTTAGCTATCCTAAGGCCATCGTGGAAATGGGCAAAATTAAACTTAAGTTCAGTTTTATGAAAACGATACATGTCTTCAAGATCAACATTTGTTTCCATTTCCCCATGCAACACGCCATTTGTCTTATTGCCATGCTCATCCAAAATATGGTTGAATGAGTCGCTGATAGTTTTTTTTACACTGACACTTGGCAACTCAAAGCTTAGACTGTCGCCAATGCGCGAGTTATCAGACATGAATTGCTTGGAGGCTGTGTCCGGAAATTTGGACATGAACAACTTGTATGTGACGTCGTAATTGTGCCTATATGTGAACAAGTTGTCTTCTTCTTGGTCGGTTGCGCCGCTATTTGAAGCGGCAGCGGTCGTCTTGCCTTTGACGTTTTTGCCTTTGCCTCTGCCGCCCTTTCCAGGAACGCCGATAAAAAGTATGGCGGGCAACAAGAAAGTCCGTCCCAAATTTTTTAGGAGTATCATAAAAGCCAAGAGCTCAACTCCATTCTATAACATTTATAAAGCAATTTCAACTGGTATTTTCTGGGTTTTGTTCGCGTCTGTGAAATATTTATGAAAAAATTGGATTGAGATGCGCACTGCACTGATAATCGGTACGATTTAGAATTTTCTTATTGTTAGCAGGAGCGGCCCGACTGGGTTCTGAGGCGGACAACGATAAGAAAATTCGACACGCAAGCGTAATCAGTATACATTAGCCTGTGACGGCATCTCAAAAACAAAACGAAAAAGCCAACTCCTCTCAAATGGCAATATTGATTGAATCTACTGGCGCTGGCTGTTATGCCAGTGAGTGAAAAATTGCGCTTTTCACCCAGATCGGTGGTTGCTCACAAGTGAAAACAGAGACGCTCTATGCGCTAAAAATCGATTCGGGCTTCTCCAGTGCCCACGGGTTTCTATCGCGCTTTGTCTTCAGGAGCAAACCCTAAGCGAATATCCCAGGCGCGGGATAGCGTTTGCCCAATGCTCAAGGGCAAATCGCCAAAAGGCATGCGAGCTTTCACAGTGTTTGCCCCGAACTTCCGCGGCTTTCCCCTCGCCATAAATTTTGGGATACGCTCTTAGACCCTAGGAATCATCCGGCATGATCGGGCCGATTTGCATCCCGAGAACGTGGCGCGCGTCATAGGCGTCGGCCGCTGCTTCGAGCAGGACAAAGCAAGCTAACCTTCCGACTGCATTCTGCATAAATCGACCAATCTCACTGGACACAAGTTTATCACTCGCGATTTCAGATGTCAATAGCATTTTTAAAATTTATGGTCGGGTTATGTGAAATTATTGGAAAAAGCTCAAAAAACAAGACGAATAAGCCGAAATTAAGTTATAAATTATATGTAAACCACGCATTATGTTTATAACAATATACAAGGGTCAAATGACCAACTTGAACATTGCGACTGAATATATGTTTATAAAAACAATTGTTTTTGCCATCATTGACTCGCTGGATATCAAAGATGACAGTTTTGACCTTAAAGTATTATATCGTTATTGATAGCAGAAATTCCCTGTTAAACATTTGTTTCCTCTTGCTGGCCAGCCCCCCATGCAGCGCCTGAGCGCTTATCTAGCGCCCTATCGACAGCGCCAAGCGCCCCAGTGGCAACGCCTGAGCGCCTCATCAGCAGCGCCAAACATCCCATCGGTAGCGCCAAGCGCCTCACGACAGCGCCTAGCGCCCCAACGGCAGTGCCTAAGCGCCCCAACCACAGCGCCTGAGCGCCCCCAAGCATTTTGGATTCACAAGCAGAGCCATTCGCGCGCCAAATCCTGCCCCTCTTTTAAATTTTTGGATATTCGTCAAGTGTTGCAAATGCCATCTCTCTTTGCTTGACATCTTCACTGCCTGCTTTTAAAATAGAACAGAGGAAAGCTGATAAGGGGCATATCCCAAAATTTATAAAAAGCATATCCCAAAGGTGACATATGGCGGGAAAGCCGTGGCATCGCGATGCCCTTGGCGTTTGCCCTTGAGTTTGGGCAAACGCTGCCTTGCGCCTTTGGAAATTTGTGTTATGCAATCAGTATAACGATTTGCCCTCGAACACTGGTCAAACGCTATCTGGCGCCATTTTTGGATTTTGGGATACGCCCTAATAGATGGCGAGAGTTGCCAGGGGTGAGGATTATGTCAGGACATTCGAAGTTTTCCAATATCAAGCACAGAAAAGAGAGAAATGACAGCACAAAAGGCAAGGTGTTCACCAAGCTCGGGCGCGAGATTGCCGTGATAGTGAAGTCAGGCGGGGCTGATCCGTCAGCCAATGGGCGCCTCCGCGACATCATCGCAAAAGCCAAGTCAATGAACATGCCAAACGACACCATTGATCGCAGCATAAAGAAAGCTGCGGGAGATCTGAACGCCGTATCCTACGAGAACATAAGGTACGAAGGGTATGGGCCGAACGGAATCGCTGTCATCGTGGAAGCCTTGACTGACAACAGGAACAGGGCGGCTGCCAACGTAAGAAGCGCCTTTACCAAAGGAGGCGGAAACCTCGGCGCAACAGGCTGCGTTTCCTACCTCTTTGACGAAAAGGGCGTCATAGCAATAGGGACGCATAAGAAGACAAGCGAGGACGATCTCATGCTCTTGGCACTTGACGCTGGCGCTGAGGACTTCTCAGCTGAAGATGAGGGCTACGAGGTGATCACAGCCCCTGATTCATTCTCCGAGGTTCTAGAGGCTCTGCAAAAGGCGAAGCTTCCCAATGAGATCCTCTCAGCAGAGGTTACCTTCGTGCCGCAGACATACGTCGAACTGACCGACCCGGAAGACGCAAAGAAGATGCGCAAGCTTTTGGACTTGCTGGATGACGAGGATGACGTTATGAACGTCTACCACAACTGGGAAAACGAAAGCTGATACGGGAAACGCAAAAAAAGCCAAGCTATTTTTAGCTTGGCTTTTTTTGGCTTAAAACAAGGCGCTTGCTTTGCTTTGCTTTGCTTTGCTCTGGTTTCAAATAGCAAATCAGATCAAGGCCTGTCCTTTGGATCAGCGTTAGGATCCAGCATGGAGTTTATTTCGCTTCCTATCAACAGCGACGTGGAAATGAGGTTAAGCCACATAATCAAGATGAAGATCCCGGCGATGCTTCCGTATACGTTGGAGTACTTGGCGAAATTATTGACGTAAATGTTAAAAACTTTTGAAGAGACCACCCAGCAGATGACCGTTATCATCGCGCCAGGCAAAAAGCTCATGAAGCTGTTCTTTTTGCAAAGAGAAAGCTTGTATACAAGCATCGTTGTCATTATCAAGACGGCCAGGGTAAGCAAGAATCCGGCAAAGTTGAAGAGGCTTACCACAAATCCGCTCATGTTGAAATGGGATTGAAGGAAAGCCATTATGGCGTCATTAAATATAATCAGGACAAGCATGGATGTCAAAGAAAGAGTAAATAATAGCATCAGCAATACGCTGACGAAAACGCTCTTGATAAAGCTTCTGCAGTACTTGAAGCCGTAGGTCTGGTTTATGCAGTGGATAGCCACGCTAAAGCCCGCCGAGGCGTTGTATATCGTTACCAAAAGGCTCAATGACAATACTCCGGCGTTTTTTGTGTTCACTATCCCTGATATGAAGTCGTTTATCATTGACGCGGCCTCTCCAGGGAGGGCGCCAGTTATCATATTGGTCCAGTAGCTTTGGTCCAGGTTCAAAAAGCCAAGTAGGGATATCAAGAAGATCAAGAAGGGGAAAAACGCCAACAGAATCTTGTACGTCAGTTGGCTGGCCATGGCGAACAGGTCGTCTTTCGCCGCCTCTTTTCCTATGCGGGCTATAAAAAGCAAAAACTTCAT
>JAISWZ010000385.1 GCA_031270945.1 Clostridiales bacterium
CTCAGAAAGTACGAAAAAGGCGAGTACATCTATCGGCTGGCGGGAAGAGAGCGCGAAAAGTCAGCTTCCTACTACACCCCTGAAGTATTGACGCAGTGCCTGGTCAAGTACGCTCTCAAGGAGCTTTTGAAAGACAAGACTTCCGATGACATCCTTAAGCTTGCCATCTGCGAGCCCGCCATGGGTAGCGCCGCTTTCTTGAATGAAGCGGTGAACCAGCTGGCTGAAGCCTATATCGAGCTCAAGCAAAAAGAGTCTGGGGTTTTAGTCTCCCATGAAGATCGACCGCAGGAACTGCAAAAGGTTAAGATGTTCCTGGCTGACAGATGCGTTTACGGGATTGACCTTAACCCAGTTGCCGTAGAATTGGCCGAGGTCTCTCTCTGGCTAAATACCATATACAAAGGCGCATTCGTTCCCTGGTTTAGGGCGCAACTCTTTAACGGCAACTCACTGATTGGCGCTCGTAGGCAAGTCTATCCCATTGAGCAACTAAAAGCGGCCAAGACGGACAGATGGTGGGAAAATGCTCCAATACGCGTGAAACCAGGAAAAGCCGGTGCGCCTAAAAATGGTGCACCTAAAAATCATGTTTATCACTTTCTGACTGGCGACCCCGGTATGGCCAGCTACCCTGACAAAGTGATTAAGGGACTTGCGCCTGACGAGATCAAAGAGCTGAAGTCCTGGAACAAGGACTTCAACAAGCCTTACACAACCAGCGAAATCGAAACCCTTACCCGAATCACAGGCGTCATTGACAAGCTCTGGCGAAAGCAGATCAACCATCTAAGGAGTGTCCGAGGACGGACAACTGACGCGCTTTCAATATATGGGCGCATTGAAGACGTTGCTGAGGCATCGACTACGATCCGTGAAAAGGACGACATCTTTGACCAGCTCTACAGAACGGTAGGCGGCGATAACGCATCCCCCTACGCGAGACTGAAGTTTGCGATGGACTACTGGTGCGCTCTTTGGTTTTGGCCTATCAGAGACGCCGAGCTCCTTCCATCAAGAAGCGAGTTTTTCTTTGACATGGACTTGATCCTTGAAGGAACGGTTGAATCAGTGAGCTCCGCTCAAATGACCATGTTTGAGGTGACTGAATTAGACCTAATGGCCGACGAGATACGGGACACCTATTCCGGCTATGCTTGGAATGACATTGGGAAAGTAAACCTTGATGACATGTGCAGGTTGAATCCAAGACTCGCCACGTCTCGGCAGATAGCGCAACAGCAACACTTCTTTCACTGGGAGCTGGAGTTCGCTGATATCTTTGCTGACAAGGGCGGGTTTGATTTGATCTTGGGGAATCCCCCTTGGATAAAGCTAGAATGGAAAGAGCAGAACGTATTGTCAGACAAGAACCCGTTTTTCTCGGTAAAGGATTTGACAGCAACTCAAGCTTCTCTTCAAAGAGCTGAATTACTGAAAGATACGGCTATGGAAGCCCTTTATTTTCTCGAATACGAATCAATGCTTGGATTCCAGAACTTTCTTGGCTCTCAGCAGAACTATAATGAATTAAGGGGGCAAAAGCCTAACTTGTACAAATGTTTCCTGCCTCAAGCTTGGACTTTCGGAAACCAAATGGGAGTAAGCGCCTTCTTGCATCCAGACAGCATTTATGACGATCCTTTAGGGGGCAGATTAAGAAGATCCTCTTATAATAGATTGCGATATCATTTTCAATTTACAAATGAAAGATTGATCTTTCCTGAAATTCACCACCGAATCAAATTTAGTCTAAACATCTATGGTTCTTCTCAAGTTGTCAACTTCGATTCTATTAGTAATCTCTATGAACCAGTTTCTATCGAACAATGCTATGATATATCAATCTCAGCAGCCATTCCCGGAATAAAGGATGAGAATAACGATTGTAACATCAATGGGCATCCCAGTAGAGTTATTCATATAACAAAAAAAGAGCTTCTTGTGTTTTCTAAATTACTCGATGGAAGTAGCGAATGGGCAGAAGCACGCTTACCAGTGCTACACGCAAAAGAACTTATTGATATACTCAAGTTATTTGCATCACAGCAAACATTCCTCGGAAACAAGGAATTAGATGTTGTTTCGTCTATCATGTGGGAAGAAACCAGGGATCAAAATAGCAATATAATATCACGCAATGTGAACTTCCCTGATTATATTAACAAAGCGATTTTTTCTGGGCCTCATATTAATGTAGGAAATCCACTTTTTAAATGTTCTCGCACAAATGCTTTATTGAACAGCGATTACGACTGCGTTGATCTTACTAACCTTCCAGATGACTATTTGCAAAGATGTAATTATCAGCCAGGCACAACTATGAACGAATACATTAACGCTATACCGCTCACTCCTTGGGGAAACAAATACTCTCATGAATATCGAATTGCTCAGCGAACTATGATAAACTCTAACAACGAGAGATCATTGTTTTCCGCTATTATTCCTCCTGGCACTTGCCATATACATGGAATAACATCTCTTTGCTTAAGAGAATTGACAGGTTTTTCTGCTGGGTTCATGGCATCCATACCTTATGATTACTTTATTAGAGCATTAGGTATGTCAAATGTTCATTTTGACATTCTTTCAAAACTTCCCATACCCTTGGAATCCTCAACAAGGTATGAAATAGTTACAAGATCCCTATTGCTCAACTGCCTAACAAAATACTACTCGGATTTATGGAAATCCGAATGGAGCGAATCTTTCACTACTTACCAATGGTCAAAAACAGATCCACGCCTTAACCCTGGCAAGTTTTCTTCACTCTCACCAGACTGGACTTGGCACACACCCCTGCGCACAGACTTCGAGCGGTACCAAGCGCTCGTAGAACTCGACGTCCTTAGCGCCATGGCCCTCGGAATGACTCTGGAGCAATTGAAGACCATTTACCGCATCCAGTTCCCCGTTATGCAAAACTATGAGACGGATACCTGGTATGATCAAAACGGCAGAATTGTCTTCACCATCAACCGCAGTCTTACAGGTGTTGGATTCCAGAGAGCAGAATGGGAGAAAATCAAGAACGCTTCATCTGGCACGTTTACCCGAAAAATAAAAGACGACACTCTGCCGGGCGGGCCCATAGAACGCGTTATCGAGTATGTAGCTCCTTTTGACCGCTGTGATCGCGTCCAAGACTTCGAAACTGCATGGAAGTTCTTTGAGGCAAAGTATAAGCCATCTAAGAAACAAAAGTCATGATAGCATGATTCCAACAACCACCGTAAGGGCCTACTCTAGTTTAAGGTGAACAAGTTGTTCATCTTGGAGTTAGACAGGCCCTAACCTGAGCGCCTATATTTAGTTTCCGTCAAATACTTTTACTTGTCCGCATATACTTTGACAGCTTCTCAAGGAGCAGCTCGTCGCCATATTCACGGCCTAGATGATAGAGCCTAAGCCATTCTTGCGGTGGTATGCATTCTAGCATTTCTCGAACAGTGAATCCCTTTTCTGCAACCAGTAGAGCTATCGCGTAACCGATCCAAAAATACTCCGAGTACTGCAACATATCAGGGTTAACGCGGATATCGAGCGGCTGTCCGGTCAGCCGCTCGTATACCTTAACTACAAGCTCCTCTCCTGTGCAGCCAGTGGTCACAAATGGCGCCTGATCAGAGAAAGCTTTTTCTAATCCAGAGCGAATGAACTTGTCCAGGAAACCTTCCAATGTGTCTCCCCATTCAAGGACAGCATTTTCAATTGCTATAGACAAGCAATCCATCATTCCTGCCATCATGAATGGATCAGCGGGTACTTCTTTTGTCATTTGGCAACCCCCTCGCAGACGTCCGAAAGCAGTTGGCCGATTTGGGGCTCGTTTAAGTAACTGTTCGCAAGTGTCCTAGCGGCTGAATCTTTGGCCAAGTAACGCTCATGATAGAGCTCACATTTCTCTCCAGAAATCTTCTCAACTTGAACAAGCTCTAGACTCTCATACGCCAATGCGGATTTGATACATATCTGGAGGCCCAGTGCACCTTCATTAACCACTTTCCGAAGTGTTGGCAAAGACATGACTCCTGAAACAAAGTCAGAAGCGAACTGAAAATTTGAGTTATCTGCGCGATAGCCTCTGATGGCATCGTACGTTTCAACATCTATTCCGTATATCTTAATCATTTTTTCGCAAAGGGCATGTCCTGCTCCTCGAATCTTCTTGCTGGGGCGGTGCTGCATTAACGCGGAGACCCATTGGATTATGTTGGATTTTTCCAGATTGATTATGTTCAGGACGGCTGTATCCAGCTCGTACGTATAGATATAGGCGTATTCAGTCTTATCTTGGCATGCCCATTCTTTCGCAGCTTCAATGTCTTCCGTAGCATATAGCCCTTTGCCGAAATCGTGGTAATTGCGTCCGCCTCCAAAATTCGGGGCAAAATCCAGTTGCCGGGTTCCGTGATAAATAATTATTAGGTTTGGCAGCAGAATTCCTCCCATTGATGACCCTTCCCATAGAAACCCAGTGAATGTAGTCTACTATATCCAAGTTGCTTGAAGCCTTTTTCATAGGCGCTGTGATAGAGCGATTAGATTATGGATTGATATTCGCTTGCAATCGATTATAGCATAACTCCTTAGAATATGCACGCCAAACAGAATCATCCTATATTCCTTCAATATTTATCAATATTTCGACACTCAAAGAGAGTCCTTTTACGCCAGCCAATCACTCACCAGCCCAAGAGTAGGGCTCTATGGAGCATCAGAACTGCGTCGAAAGAAGCTGACGGTTCCGTACAAGAACTTAAAAGAGCCAAAGCCTGTATTTCAGCCTTTGGCTTATGTCCTGTTATTGGCTACGATCACTCAGGACAATGACCTCGACTATTCCGGAACTGAATGCCTTCACCTGGGGCTATTAGCCTGGCGACGCGCTTGTTGCTGGGATGACTCCCGAAAATGAACGCCAGCGGGGAATTGTCTGCGAGCAAGAAAGCACCCCTAAATTCCATGGTGAAATAAGGGATTTAAGTTATAAATAGTTACTGATTTTCCTAATGCATTTACTACCCAAGACAGACGCATCCCTCAATGACAAGGTTTTTGAGGCATTTGTTTATAATTTCTTATGATTTG
>JAISWZ010000249.1 GCA_031270945.1 Clostridiales bacterium
AACGGAACTTGTCATTGGCGGCCATACAAGCAGCTATGTCGATGATTGGTTTAAATTCAATCACTCTTCCACTGCACCCACTATACCCAACCCTCTTCCTGAACACAATCCAGCATTATTTACCATTTTGATAGACAGCAAAGACGGAAATGTTCTTTCAGCCAAAAAATATGATGAAATTTCAAGCTTGATGTCAGAAAGCATGTTGATGGATATGGACAGCGATTCGATTTTTGTAGGAGGACGATGTTTTTTTACACGCTAAAAAAACTAAAAACAGGTCTTTTTAGACACTTTAAATTATCCCGGCAAGGGATCCGAAAACGTATCTCCGCGTCTTTCTCTTTTTTTATTTTTGACACAATGCGAAAACTGCACAACTCCTGGATGATCAAACAATGATATCGAAATGATCGATATTTGAAATTTAGTACGCAGATAATGCATGCATTATGTTTAATGTTTTTCATTTAGGACATACTATCGCAGTATATGCTGATGATCAGGCGTTTCTCTTGATTATTAGACATTGTCGGCGCATATCCTTTTAAAAATATTCAATTCATGCAAGCCTCAACTCCCGAACAGCCATTCAAGGATGGGATTTCAAGCAAAAGCATCAAGCAAAAGCACCTAATTCAAAAAGGAGGAAACATCCATGTTTTTCGATTTCCCGCAAAGATATCTTGTTACCCCGCTCATGCTGCTCTATGTGCTCCTATCGAGGGGAGCTAAGATTAGAGTCAACAGCAGAAAGAGCATTTTAGATGATTGTTGCAAGCCCTTGATTGACATGAGTGACATCGCAGGTGAAAAGTGCATCTGTGGCGGCAGCTTTAAGGAGTATGAAATATATCCCCGGACACTAAAATTCTCTTTCATTGTTGCGGGTACGCGCGACTTTGTAACTATAACAGTCGACACTTTGGTCCTTCGCACACAATGCAAGGATTGCAAAAAAACTGACGCCCGATTGCCTGATTTTGTAATTCCCTACGTAAATCATGTCTTGCCGACCCTTAACGTGGTGCTTATATCCGCGCTGTGCAAGCAATATGCAGAAGCGGGGCGCCCCATCAGCGACAAGGCTTTCGCATCGGCAAACCTGCCCGAGATCACTGAGTCCGAGCTCAATGCCCTGTATATAAACGCTGGCGCGACAGTCGACGCGCAAACAGGCCTGCCAATCATCGAGAGGAATCCCCTAACGCCAGCCAAAGAATTAGACGCGTTAAGCATGTTAAGCAGGGAATACAGCAGGTTAGCCGCCACTGTGCTCGATTACGAAAATAACAATAGGAAAGCTGCGAAAAATTCCACGCTACAGCCGAGCCCGTCGCCAAGTGCGCCTCTCAAGACAGAACAGAGCATCTTGAAAGCGGATGAATTTAATAAGCCTTCATTCTACGCCACTTGGAACGGCACAAAGGAAGAGAAGAAGCCCGCTAACATGGACGCATACAGAAAACAAGAGCTCTGGGAACTTAAAAATGCTGTAAAGCAAAGATTTATAAGGAACAAAAACGGCCCCAAATTCAGCAAGGTATGCCATGTTCTTGAAACAATGTGCAACAAATTCAGCGCACTCGCGCCATTGCTCTTAAAGAATTACTCGAAAATTCCATTCTTTGATGAGGGCAACCCATATATAATCTGGAACCTACGGATTCTCCGAGTACAATAGAGCCAGGTTGCCTTCAAGCGAGGCGCAGTGAACCAGTGCGCCTTGCCAAGCCGGATCATTGCGGCCCAGAGCCCGCCCAGCGCCCGCTTTTAGCGGAGGAGCAGTCGGGTCTATTTGTCGTGCCCTCAATGCGAAGCGATTCTAGCCGAGAGGGGTTTTTTTCAATGACATTTCATTTTTGCATGCGGGCGGACCGGCTTGAAAAAAAAATCAGGATAAGCGAATTTGAGAAAAAATTATTAATACCATTCCCACCAATTTCAGTTACAATAACGGGTTTTTTATTAACGCTCTTAAGAAAAATGAACCGAATTGGCTTATTCTGGATCAGTTGTTTTTGCGTATAATCTATGATAACATGAACTTGCTGAGGCGTACATTAATCTGATCACCGTTTTTGCCGCAGCGATAGCATTTAGGTTGAAATCGGCATAAGAAAGGGCGATGCCTTTGTTAGAGGAAGACAGGATGGATGTAGCTTTGTCTCGGTACAAGGCCATTGCAGCGCTGCTAGCCAACAGCAACGGCTACGCGACCATGGATGCGTACTTTGAAATGGTTGCGAAATCTGACATCTCCATGCCAAACGGGAATAGGAGGTACAGCGCCAGCACAATCAAAGGCTGGTACTACTTGTACTTGAAAAATGGCTTGAAGGGGCTGATGCCTTCCGCTGGGCGCAGCGACCGCGGCACGAGCAAAGTGCTCAGCCCCGAAGCTCAGGCTGAGCTGCGCAGGCTTAGGCAGGAACACACGCGCATCTCTGCGACAAATCTTTTCGAGATGCTTAAGGTTACAAACTTTGTAGAGGACACTCCATCCTACCTCGTAGCTGTTATACGCTTTGTTAGGAGCAACAATCTCCAGAGGGCTCCGCACGTTGCCAAAGAGCGGAAGATGTTCCAAAAGAAGTTCTCCAACGAGCTCTGGCAGACGGATACAAAACATGGACCATTGGTCAAGGTCAATGGGGAGTTCGTAAAGACATACATCATCATTATCGAGGATGACAAGAGCCGCAAAATCGTGGGTTCGGGCGTCTTCTTTGAGGACAACGCACTGAATATGCAGCTGGTTTTCAAAGACGCAATAAACACCAGCGGAGTTCCGCAAGGCCTTTACGCGGACAACGGGGGGCCTTACAAAAACAAGCAGCTTACCCTAATCTGCGCAACGCTGGGTACTGGATTGCTCCACACCCCAGTCAAGGACCCGCAGGCAAAGGGCAAAATTGAACGGCTTAACAGAACCGTTGACCAGATGTGGCTCGACCGAGAAAAATATGAAACAATGGCCGAGCTGAAAGATGGACTAGACAGGTTCGTGAGCATGTACAACAACAGGACCCACGGCACCACAAAAATATCGCCGCAGAACAGCTGGACGGCGGACTACGATCTCATCAGGTTCGCCGACAGCAAGCGAGTGGATGAAGCTTTCATGCACCGCGATTTCAGGATTGTAAACAACGCCTCGGCTATCAAGATCTGGAACCAGTACTTCTCTGCGCCTCCAGGCATGGTTCAACACAAGATCGAGGTAAGGTGGGTTCCAGACAAGGATGGGCACTCGAAAGAGCTGTTTGTCTACTCACAGGGCAAGCGCGTGGGCGAATGCAAACCCGTGGACATGGAGGCGAACGCCTACGTTCCTTACAGCGGAAAAAAATCCAAGAGCAAGGGGATCGACTATTCGGACACCTGCAAGGAGTAGCAGCCTTGGCAGGGCGCACAAGCGCGGTCAAGACCGCCATTCTGAGACATTCAAGGGGCATCGGAGCTGAAGCGGGCTCCGATGTCCTCAAAGGAGAGAGATCATGCAGCAAACAAAGATGTCAGGACTGTTTGCCAACGCGATTTGGCAAGCGGATTCGGAATTCGTTCCATTGTCATCATCCAACGGCGACGATGCGCAGGCGCAGATCGTGCTTGTGCAGGATCACAAGAGCCGCGCTATTTTAGGGCACGGCTGCTTCCATGTCGACAGCGCCGTGAACACAGGCCGCTCCCTTAAGGACATCGCCGGAAACACACAGGCAGTTGTCAAGAAGGCGATTTTGGAGCACGGAAAGCCAGGCGTTTTACGCATGGATAAAGAAAGCCTGCATTCGACCAGCCGCTTGATGCACGCCTTCGCATTAATCGACGTCGCGCTGATCCCATTCAAGCCAAGGGAGCTGCACGCAAAAGGCAATCTGGAACGCCTTATGAGAGCTATTGATGACAGCTGTCTCAAGGGTGCAACATTCTCCCTGGAAAAGCTGAGTGAGATGCTGGAAGAGTTTGTGAACCTGTACAACAACAGATACCTCGACTCCATAGGCATGACACCCCTGGAAAGCTGGAGAGCCGACTGCGATGCCATATCCTTTGTGGACAAGAATGAGCTGGATAAGGCTTTCATGCACCTCGACCACTCAGGCGCCTGCGCGGAGTAGCATGCACACAAGCGCAGTCAAGACCGCCTTTTCGAGGCATATTCGGAACAGCGGCTGAAACGGGGCTCGCTGTTCGCAAAGGAGGGAAATATGTTGAACAAAAATCTGCAAGAAACGCTTGCCAACGAGATTCGGAGGAGGGATTGGAAGTTAGCTCCAACAACTTCCATCAACAGCAATGACGCGCAGACGCACGTCGTGCTTATTGGAGACTGCAAGAGCCGACTTGTTTCCTGGCACGGCTGCTCCCTTGAGGACAACGCCTTTAACGTGCGCAAAGTCATCATGAGGGCGCTGTCAGAAAGAGGAAAGCTAGGCGCCATATATATGGACAACGGAGGTCCATATGCGACGTGCTTGACGCAAGGATTCACGCCAATCGATGTCATTTTGACCCCCTTAAAGCCAAGGGATGCGAATGGCAGGGCTGAGAGCCTTATGGGAAATCTTGACGACAAGTGGCTCAGCGGCGTCACATTTAATACCTTGGAAGAGCTGTACGAGGGGTTGGATGAGTTTGCCAACCAGTGCAGCTAAACAAGCAGGAGCCCGGCAGGGGCATGGATCTGGGGGCGGCAGCCCCCAAGGCATTGGCCTTTTCCCCTGCAAGAGCTTACCTCGCCAAGCTTTTGGCGCCGATAGCCAAGACACATGAAAATGGATCAAAGATCCAAGAAGCGTTTCAGCTTTATGCCGCCACAAGCGTTGCCGGCAAACACATATCAGGATCCCTGCGCCAGCAAAGGCAGGGTTCCGCAGGAAGCGGGTGAGATGATTGTACATCGATCACTGGGGCATGGCGGTGGATCCGTTCGCCTCGGAAGCAGGAAGCTGGTGCTTTGAGTCGTCAGACGCAAGGCTGGCAATGAGCAAGGTGAAGCACAGCGTCATGACTCGCGGCATATGCCTTCTGTCAGGCGAGCCTGGCACGGGAAAGACGATGGCCGCGAGGCAGTGCCTCTCCAAGCTCGGAAAGAGCGAGTTCAAGGTTTGCTACACGGCGTTCCCGATGCTGAGGTCAACTGAGTTCCTGAAGATGCTGGCCCAGTCGCTCGGCTTGAAGGCCGCTGGCCGCAAGGCTGCCCTGTTCCAGCAAATCAGGTCATGCATTGCTGGGATGGCGGAGAGCAACGTGACACCGGTATTGTGCCTTGACGAGTGCCAGCGCCTGGATTCGCAGTCGCTGCTGGATCTGATGGCCGTGACGAGCTTCGAGATGGACTCAAAGAAGCTCGCATCGATAGTGATGATAAGCGACTCGTCATTCAGCGAGATACTCGGCATGAGAATCCACGAAAGCTTCAGGCAAAGGATCACATCGAACTACAAGTTCCAAGGCCTGGCGAGAAGCGAGTGCGCTGCGTACCTGGAAGACGGCATGAGAAGCGCCGGGGGACGGGAAGGCGTGTTCCTGCCTGAAGCCATCGAGGCGCTGCACAACGCGAGCATGGGCCGGGTGAGAACGTTCAACAGCCTTGTCTCGCGATGCCTTATCGTCGGAAGCCAGAGAAAGCTGGCGAACGTGACAAAGGCGGAAGTTGCGGAGGCAAGCGACGACTATGAGCTTGGATAAGCCGGGGAAAGCCGTGCAGCTGAGGCTGGACGGGCTGAGCCCGATGTCGGCTGCGTGGCTTCGCTCTCCGAGGGCGACGGCCATTTGCGGAGGCAAGACGGTCAGGCCCAGGATTTTTGCCGCATGCGCTGGCGAAAGTGCGAGGCTGGAGGCGTTCGCTGACGGTTCCGAGAGAAGCTGGGTCGACGGGATTCATGGGGCGCTCAATGCTTTCGGAGGGGTGCCCCAGCTGGTGGAGCCCATTCTCCTGCACTCGCCAAAGGGGCCTGGCTACTTTGTCGCAAGCCCGGCAAGCCTGCTGGCGGATCTTGCCACACACTTCGAGTTCATTGCGCTGCCTCCCAGAAAGGCAGCCGGCGAGGCCGCTGAAATGTTTGCAAGACTTTCGTCCATGGCCGAAGAGCTCGCGGGGGGCAGGGCGTTCGAAAGCCTTGACGAGCTGAACATGGAGCTTTCGCTGGGCCCGGGGGTCGGATCGCCGCCTCCCGGGCTCTCGCCCCTTCCGGCGGAGCCGTTCCGGATAGCCAGGGCGACGAGGAAGGTGGCAGACTCCTTGCATGTCCATTACATGGGGCACTGGTACTCCCTGCCGTACCGATTCATTGGAGGCACTGTCTCAGTGAGGGACGACGGGCGGGAAATCCAGATCCAGAGCATGGGAGGCGAGCTGATATGCTCCCACAAGAAAGCTTCAGCGATCCGGTACGCCACCGACAGCAGCCACATCCCGCCAGGCTACGAGACGGAAGAAGTGATACTGCGAAAAAGAAGGTTCGGCGGCAGCGAATACATCTCCTGGGCGGAGGGAACCGGCGAGAGCGCTGCTGCGTGCGTCAGGCTGATGCTTGGCAGGGCGAAGCACGAAGAGCAGGCCTACAGGTCGTGCGGAGCGCTGCTGAGCCTGGGCAAGGGCCGGAGCGGGCTGCTGGAGAAGGCGTGCCGAATCGCGCTTGAGCGAGGCAAGCCAACCTTCCAAGCCGTGAAGGCTATCATTGAAGACCTGGAAGGCAGAGCAAAGGCGTGAAGCCAAACCAAAACAGCCATACTCGAAAGAGGCGGCGGAATCGGAGGTCAGCGTGGACAACGAGTTGGAACGGAGAGACCTGAGCGGGCTAGGCTTGCCAAGGGCTCTTGAGAATTGGCTTCTGAGCGAGTGCGCCGGGCCAGTGGCAGGCACAATGCTCACAAGGCAGGAAGCGCAGGAGCTGGCCATGAATGTTGCTGACGAGTACAAGGCGCTGGAAAAGGCGGTGAGCAAGGCGCTAGGCAAGCTCAAGCACTTGGGCAAAATCGACCCTCCCATCAAGCTCACTTTCATGGTTGGCCGCGAGCTTGGCCTCTGGGAGCACATGCGCCGCAAGTACGAGAACCCTGGCAAGCGACGCGATTCAAGGGCGCGATAAGCCCGAATCAGAGCAAGGAAAAAGACACTGTAAAGCTTCAGGGAAGCTCTTTAGCCTTCCTGGCCCAAACCATGGGCCAGGAAGGCTTTTTTGCGTCCTTTCCCTAGCGCTGAACGCTTTCGCGCATGCCGATGGACGGCCTTGCGGGTCACCTGGCGCCGTCCAACTCCGTTGAGTCAAGCGCCTTCGCTTGTGAACTTCGCAACGCTTTTCGTGTTTCCAAAGCAAGATTTGAAGCTTTCAAAACATAAGCCTTTCGCCTGGCCGAGCCTTGTTTTCCATGCCAGCGATGGAGGGGAGGCGCTATCTGGCAGCTCCGGGTCGCTTGAGGCGCGGCTTGCCTGCCATTCGATCTGAGGCCTTGAGGGTGTCTTGGCGCATGAGCGTAGGCAGGCTTTGCTTCGCTCCAAGGCATGGCTTAAAATGCTCAGATCATCCTGATTTCAACTGCGCGGCCTGGCTTTGGCATGCCAGCGATGCGGGATCCCAGCAGGAAACGCGAGCTTGATGGTGTAGTTCCGCCTGGGGGATACTCCGCTTTGCGGAAAACTTTGCTTGCTGTGATCTATGCTTTGCGCAAAGAGAGAGACGCTGCCACAAAGGCCGTATCCATGCGGTCTGCAAGAGATTTGTTACATTAATGTTAACTTTGCATTACATTTTGGTGTCTGTTTATGCAAATGATAAAGGAGATATTTCCACAAGGGCCATACCCTGCGGCCTTCATGAGCTTCTTTACAGTAATGCTAACTTTACATTACATTTTGGTGACCGTTTATGCATAGATAAAGGAAATATTTCCACAAGGGCTGTATCCCTGCGGCCTTCATGAGCTTTGTTACGTTAATGTTAACTTTGCATTACATTTCGGTGACCGTTTATGCACAGATAAAGGAGATATTACCACATCTGACAAAAGAAAAAAGTCCTGAAAACTCCTAACTGCTTTGACGGGCAAGTTTCTTGTGCCTTAAATCCTACTTCCATTAAATTTCAGAGTTGTCAATTTTTTGCAGACTTGGATTGCCTACCCGATCCGAACACTCCTAGCAGATGTGAGCGTGGGTGCGCCAAGCCTCAAGAGCCCTATCCCTGCGTCTTCAAGAAAGAGAGAAGAGAGGCTTTCATAAAATCTCTAGTTTTTTGACGGGCAGGGTCTTGTTCCTTAAATCATATTTCCATAAATTCTCAAGGTCCCCAAATGTTTTGCTGGACATGGATTTGGCCAAAGCGCTTATCGCTCCCAGCCTCAAGCCCTATCCCTACTGCTTTCAAGAATGAGAAAAGAGAGGCTTCCATAAAATCTCTAGTTTTTTTGACGAGCAGGTTTCTCGTTCTTTAAATCCTATTTCCATAAATTTTCAGGGTTGCCCAAATGTTTTGCTGGACTTGGATTTGGCCGCTCCCAGCAGATGCAAACATGGATGCGCCAACGCATATGCGTAGCGCTGCTTGCAACGGAAGGCTGCTTTATGCGAGGAGTAAAGCGACACTGCCTCAAGAGCCCTCCCTGCTACTTTCAAAGGATTACGGCGTCAAAAAATCTTTGCTTGTCATTTGCGCATTCAGGCGTTAGCAGACGGAACCTTGACCTAGGCAGACGCTTGGGGCGCATAACTTTGCCCTGCAGAAGGCGAGTGACATTCTCTTGATTCTGCTCTCCCAAATTTCAGAGTTGCCTTACTGTTTGTACTACTTAGGCTTTGGTCTGACAGCACCGAGCGCTCAATTATGGAATATGGTAGTAAACCTCAACGTTTGCAGACGCTTTGTCAGAGTAGTTTTGAGGTCGAATCTCGTATTGAGAGATGTGTTCTACGTTAAAACCACGGCTGTTTTTAAACTTTAAGTTTAGACAATGTGTTAAAAAAAACAGCCTCTAAAAGGTTTATTACGAAGCCATGACCGCGAGAATGGGGTAAAGCAGTTAATTTAATCGACAAGGTAAAAGTTTAAAATCCGTGTCAATCAACAGTCAGGCAGTATCGCGACGCTCTATCCTATGTCAGAAATCCTGATCTGCGAAAGCGTTTGGAATCATAGGGCTTTGCGTCCGAAAGTTTCCATGATGAGCCGCAGGAACTCAACGAAAAGGAACCCCAGCCATCAGGCTGGAGGGAGTGAGCGGCAAAATCAGCCAAGAGCTTCTTCTTCTCTGTTTTTGGAAAGCGCTGATATATTCGGTCTTTTCGGTCGTTTCGGTCTTTTCGGTTTTTTCGGTCTTTGTCATAAAAGCGCGGCAAAGCCGCCCAGCATGCTGGGCGGCTTTGCCTTCTCTCTCTCTCTGCGGGCTAGGCACTGGAGTCTAGCCCTTTACTGCCCCAATGGCGATTCCTTTGACAAAGTATTTCTGAAAGAAGGGATAAGCAACAAGCACTGGAAGAGCGCCCATTACCGCTATCGCCATTTTTATGGCAGTAGACGGCATCTTCCTTGTATCTATGTTAAGCTTTGCGCCTGCTGAGCTTTTTAGGAACTGGGTGTCCAAGAGCATTTTGTTCAAGAGCACCTGGACGCTGAAAAACTTGTCTTGATTGATGTAGTAGAGCCCGTTGAGCCAGTCATTCCAGTAAGCCAGGCCTACAAGGAGGGCCAGGGTTGAGAT
>JAISWZ010000433.1 GCA_031270945.1 Clostridiales bacterium
GCGCGATGCTTCTCAGTGCGACCCTTTTAGTTATGCCATGCTGGCCACATCAATCACTTTGCCTTCATGCCTGGCATAGCCATAACTCTTGGGCTTGCCGTCTTCTGCCGGCTCAAGCAGAAGCTTCATATATCTCTCATGGCCGCTTCCGCATCGAGAAAAGGTTAGGCGGCAGTTCATCTCTCCAACAACATCTCCAGTTGTTTCATCCTGCGCTTTGAAGCATGCTTCATAAACTGAATCGAGCTCTGCTGTGAGGGAAGTCTTTTCGTATCCATCATAAAACAGTTTGCCGTCATCGCTGAAATGCCTGTAGGAAGTGCTGGAGTTGCCCCTTTGCTTTGCAATCTCAATGAAGCCTGAATGCTTTCCCGCGATCTTCACCTCGCTGTTTCCAACGGGATCAAGCCAATCATCCAGCGCTCCATCAGAAGCAAAGGGAATGTCTTCAGGCGTCTTTGCGGCGGGAACTGACGGGCTTGGAACATAATCCTTCAACTCCACGACTCTCAGACGCTTTTCTTTCGGATTTCCGCTCACCATTTCAGGCCACATGGCTTTTGTTCCATTGGGATGCCAAGACATGGGTGACAAGTAAACCCATTTTTGTTCTGGGTCGTTAAGCAAAACGCCCATGTATCCCGGCTCGCTCATGGATTTGTTGATATCTATAAGAGCCGGGCCTACATTGCCTTTCCCGGCAAACCTCGCGCCAGACACGGCAAGCGTGTATACTGCCCATATTGCTCCTGAAACCGATAACAGTCCATACGGGCGAGGGACAAGCCCGATGATCGCACAATTGGTGCTGGCCGAGCCGCGTGTGCTCATCACCATCCCCAGTTTTTCGTCTGGCGAAAAGATGCAGGTTTCCTCGTATCCGGGCTGAAACGTGATCTGTTCGAGTTCTTCCGAGCTCAAATCTACAACTACTGGATCGGGCAGCACGGACTTTTCGCCTCCGCCCACCATTGACACGGCTATTCCGCCATGCACAAACTGCTTAACCTCTCCGCCTCGCTGAGGCTGGGGGATTGCGCAGCCCTCGTTTTCAGGGTCATTAATGTACGGATTGTGCGAGCTGAACGTTTTTATGTTCTCAATAACATAGGCGCCCTCTTTGCGGGACAGACGCCCTAGCATTACAGCGGCTGATGATCTGGATAGAACCGTCCAACAGATATGCTCGTTGTCTGGAGCGATGATGATTTCCGACCAATGAAACATCACTCGCTCATCTTTGTGCATCCATTGAGGATAAACCACAGGGATAAGGCTCGCGCTTTCGCAGCTATCAATGCCAGGGCTGCATTCCAATACGTAATCGCCTAAAAGAATCCGCTTATTGTCCTCAAACACCATAAACCGAAGGCCGTTTGACTTCGGAATCCTTTTTATCTCTCCTGCGAAAATCTCGCGAAAACCTGCTCCATCATCGCCTGTCACGGCTAGCCGCACAAACTCCGGGCTGTCGCCCTCGCGCTTATAGTCAACCAGCACTGTTCCAGAATATGTGTATGTGCCAGATGGCGCCTTTACGTAATCAGGAAGCGGCAATGTGCGCACTTCAATGTTTCCTAAATGAGCGTCCTTTAACAGCATGTTCCTTCTCCTTTGGCTCTTAAACTGTCAGCCTTTCACCCCTCCAGTGATAACGCCTGCCTCCAGCTTCTTTTGGAAAAACGGGAACGCAACGAGAATCGGTATCGTCGCTGCCATTATGACAGCGTACTGGATCAAGAGCCTATCGTAATCCGGGCTTGCTCCCTGCAGAATATTGGCGTTGTCGGCAACGATCTGCCTGATCCATAGCTGCAAAGGCCACAAATCCCGCTTGTTGGTCACATAAATGGAGGCGTTGAACCAGGCGTTCCATTGGATGATAACAGTGTTTAGCAGCACCACAACCGTAATGCCGCCCGTTTGCGGCAACGCCACCTGAAGCATGATCCTGAAGTGGCCCGCTCCATCTATTGCGGCTGACTCAAGGGTGGACTCTGGAACCGACTGGAACGCGTTCATGAGCATTATCACAAAAATCGCCATTGTGCAGCCTGGTATTATCAGCGACCAGCGGGTTCCAACAAAGCCCAATGCACGGATGACGTTGTAGGTAGGGATAAGGCCGCCGTTAAACATCATCGTGAACATAAGCATAATTATCATGAAAGGCCTAAACGCGGTCTTGCGGCTCAATACGTAGCCGCCAACGATATTGATGCACATGCCAATCGAAGTCGCGCACACCACATACAGCAGCGTGTTTCCGTACCCTTTCAGAATCGCGCTGTCTTTGAAAACGAGCTTGTATCCTTCAAAGTTAAGCTTTCCCACAGGCAGAAGCAGCGCGCCGTCGTGAGCGAGAAGAGCTCTTCCGTCGGACAGGGACGCCATCAGTACGTGCCATAGCGGGATAACGCATATAAATGCGACACCAAGCAGGATCAATCCGATAATGACATCGGTGATTTCGTCGGCGACGGAGTGCCCACCCACCATGCCTGAATGTACGCGCTTTGCCCGTATGCGGTTTTGGACTTTCGTGGGCTCCATTTTGTCCCTCCTATGCTGTTGAGCGCAAAACTGCATCGCTCTTTAAAATAGCGATGTCTTGGCGACTTTTCGGCTTATATAGTTGGAAGCCAACAGCAATGTCGTGTTAATCGCAGACTGGAACAGCCCTGAAGCAGCGGAAAGCCCGTAATCAGCCTGAGCGCTAAACGCCATCCGGTATGTGTAGGTATACAAGACGTCAGAAACATCATAGGTTTTGGGCATGTAGAGCAATAGCGCCTTGTCAAATCCAGTCATGAGAACTGTGCCCGCCTTGAGTGTCAGCATCATGATTATTAACGGCGTTATGCTTGGCAATGTGATTCTCCAAAGCCTTTTCCACCTGTTCGCGCCGTCAATCGCCGCCGCTTCAAACAAGTCCCCGTTGATGCTTGCTATGGCGGCAACATAAACAATCGCTCCATATCCCATACCTTGCCATATCTCTGTCGCGCACATTATTATCCAAAACACTGGCGGCTTTGGGTTTGCGAGCCAGTTTTGCTGCTCTAGCCCGAAAAACGAAAGTATCTTAGTCAGCCCTCCGCTTGCCCCTAAAAACTCCTTGACAAGCGATGTTGTCACCACGGCTGCCACAAAGAACGGCATATAGGAAATAGTCTGGACTGTGCGCTTATAGGCTTTGGCGCTGTCTCTAAGCTCCGAGAACACAATGGCCAGGATGATTGGAACGACGAATCCCACGGTAAGGTTCAACAGCGCTATGACTGAGGTGTTTCTCATCACCAGAGGGAAGGTGTCACCGCTAAATAACGTGGCAAAGTTGTCAAACCCAACCCAGTCGCTTCCAAATATTCCACGCCGCATGTTGAACTTTTGAAAAGCGATGGAAACCCCAACCATTGGAGCGTAGTAGAAAACAAGAAAGTAAGCGGCAACGGGGAGGAACATTGCATACAGCACCCAATTGCGCCGAAAGTCTGTCTTCAAAAGTGAATGCGCGCGGTTTTTCATGGTCCCTCCCCTGAAGCTTTTATCCCAGGCTATCCAAAAGATTCTGGAGAATTTCCGTAGCCTCTTGCACACCATACTTGCCCAAGGCGTTGGCAAAGGCATTCCAGTCATCATCGCTGAAAGGATCCTTCTCGCCAAGTATAAATCCGGGCACATTCTTGCTCATGAACTCTCTTACCCTTGTATTGATTTTGTTATAGGTTTCGCTGTCCTCTGGAGAAAGCTGGCTTGTGAAGGAACCTCTGAAGCTGCCTGTGGACGAGTACACACCCCATTCATCCGGCATTGCGGCTAACACGCGCGCCGCGTCATCCAGTCCGGGAATGCGTATTCCCCTTACCGCGTTCACCAATGTTCCGCCGTCATAGTACAACTTGTCAACTAAGTGGTACTTGGTTCCGCTTTCTGTTTCAACTGCGTAGTACGCGCCTTCTGTCAAGCCTTCCCGTGTATACAGCTCCGGCTTGAGCATCTCGTATTCCTCTTTGCTGAACCCAAGCGAAGACGATAGAGCTGTCTCCGGCGCGTAACGGTAGTCCATCCACTTGAAAAACGCTTCCAAGTTCTTGTCTTTGGCTTTGTCTGACACTGATATCGGCAACGCCTCAAGACCTTTTTCATAAAACGTGTAAGGGGCAATGTTCTTGCTTTCATCCGTGCCGTAAATATCGTTGATCGGATGCCTGGCTGGCGCAACCCAAGACCCCGCAGTCAGTTCGTCACCAAGGTCAATGCCATTCTTGAGCTCGCCCAAAGTGCCATACCAGAATCCTACTTTGCCCTGTCTTACCTTAACGTCATCAACGCGGAAAAACATGTCAGAGGCATGCTCCGGAAAAGCCTTGTCAAGCCAACCTTTTTCGTTCCAAGTGCTCATGCACTGCAAGTACGCCCGGAAATTTTCTGTTGAGGCATTAAATTTAACCTGGTTTTCGGGCGTTTTGTACCAATGTCCGCCTCCGCCTCCGAAAGCTGAAACCAGCTCGCCGTTCTCGTTATATCCTGGATAGTACATGCTTAAAACATAGCCGTCCTTGATTCCTATGTCATCTATTGCTGTTTGGAATATTTCAAACATCCATTCCCAATCGCTGAGGTAAATCGGATCTTTCCCTCCGCTCGGGAAAATGACGTTATCCTCCCAGCTTTCAGGATCGTCTTTGCCATCAGCAGTCTTCTTTGTGCAGCCTCCTGAAAAGGATGAACCGTCCTTTGGGTTTTTGCCATACTTTATCAGCCAGTCGCGGCGGTATTGATAGCCCCAGAAAACGTCTCCTCGCGAGGCGTAGGCGTATATTTGCAAGTACTTCTTTTCGCCGTCAACCACATTTGTCGCGGTTATGGCGTAATCGGGATGCGCGTCCAAAAACTCGATGTAATGCGGCATGTATTTCTCCACGTATTCGGTGAGATCCAATATCACGCCGTCTTTGTACAGATCCACTATTGAGCCGTCATATGCGGTCATCGTCATGATGTCCGCGTATTCGCCAGTGCCCAGCAATGTGTTGAAGTTGTCCCTCTCGCTTCCGGTAACCGGCTGCCAAAAATCAATGTCAAGCTTTGTTTTTCCGCTCGACGTGTCCCAAACCTGATCAAGCTGGTACTTGATTACGGGGTTTTCGTTATAGTTTGCGTAATACGACGCGTCCTCTCCGTTATAGAGCCAATACGTGTACTTTTCAGTCTTCACTTCATCCGCGCTGGCATCGCTGTTGCCCACCGCGCCCTGTACTGGCGGCTCAGCGCTGTTCGCGCCATTGGAGTTGCCGCATGCAGCAAGCGATAATGCCAGCAATGCAATCAATAAGATCGAAACCAGTTTTTTCATGCTCAAGCCCCCTCGCCATTAGCTGCCTGATAGTCTCCAAAGGACAGCGACAATGTCTCTTCAAGCTGCCCGCTTTCATTCTTGAATGCAAATGAGAATTTTGTGGCGTAGTCGCTGGTCACCTCAATTGGCTGCCCCTCGAATGTTTTCTCAAGCTCAACAGTCCATTTTGGCAAAGGCCCCGATGAAGCGTCAACGCTCCATGTTCCGGTAGTGACAGTGCCCATGCCTTCGTAATTCAGCTCGCAGCTGCCGTCAGAATACATAGCGAGCGTGATCTTGCTGTTCCCCTCGCCAGTGAACGTGTAAGAAAGCGTCACTTCTGATGCTGTGCTCATTTTGAATGTAAGCTCTTCTCCGCCCACTGCAAAAACATAGTCAAACGTGAAGTTGTCGCCTTCAAGCACAGAGGTGTACTCCTGGCCATCAATATCAAAGGTTGCCGTCGTCCCTGCCTCATCAAGCTCCCAAGCGCCTCCAGGAATCGGGTTTCCAGCGCCGCCGACTGTCAGGGTAAGCTTGGCTTCGCCATTGTCATAGCATTCTATGTCCATGTGCGCGTCACCATAGGAGCTGTGTGTAGCAGAGCCGTTAAAATCAAGAACTATTTGCGCGTCTCGGATAAGAGCCAGGGTGAATTCCAAGCCGTCAACGCTGGTGTAGGCAGCGGTCAGCGCGTCGCCTGAAAGCGCCATGGAATATGACTTGCCTGAGTCTGCGTCTGTCAGCGTGTATGTATTGCCATCATTAGTCCACTGGCCTTCGATCAAGCTTCCGACAGTGTCAATGAATGTCCCGTTGTGCTTTAGCTGGACTGTGCTGTAGGTGTCGCCGTCAAGCATGTACTCGGAAATGGTTACGCCTTGCTCTTCTATTTGCGACGGATCAGGCTGGTAGTCATGCTGGAACTCGTTGTTGTAAAGCGGCTCAAAATCCGCTATCCTGTCATTGGCTTCGTCATAGCCAACAGTCGCGTATGGGCTTCCGTCAACCTTTGCAAGAACAATAGTTTTGTTCGCCGTCAAATTTTCCACAGAGCCTTCAGGCCCTGTTTCATAGTCCTTGGACTCTTCTTTCACCTCGTAGAAGCCTGCGGCATACTGCGAGCCGCCGTAAAGTGACGCGTAGAAAACTCCGCTGTCATAAAAGTGAATGAAGTTAAGCATCGGCTCGCGGCCTTCCGGCTTCATCAGGTACGAAAAGATCCCTGCTGTCAAGCCTTCTGTCGGACCCTCAGGCACTGGCGCAGGCTCTGCAGCCGGAGCTTCGGTCGGGGCTTTTGTTGGAGATTCGGTCGGCTCTGCAGTAGGCGCCGACACTTCCGGGGCTGGTGTTGCTGGCGCTTCTTTTGCGCCGCAAGCAGCTAAGCCCAAAATCATTATTGCTGATAGCGCTATGGCTATCCAGCGCTTTCTCATGGCAATTCCTCCTGATATTTAACTTTTTGTTTAAATCACGAAAAGAGTGCTTGTTTGGCTAACGAACGTTTTTGTAATTGTTTAGAGCATATCCCAAAATTATATCCGAGGCGCCGAAAAAATCCGGCGTTGAAGCATTCGCCAGGATTTTTTCGGCGCCATTTCGGAATTTTGGGATGTGCACTTAATCACCCACAGAGCGGTCACTTTGTTGGTCTCTTCTATCAAATAAAAACGCTTGTAAACTTATGATTTCTTGAAATTCAGTTCCAATCACCAAATCATATAGTTCTTGTCGCACAGCCGCAATATCGCTTCCATAAAGAAGTAGTCCCCGTAAATGAATGAATCGCTTGGCATTCTGTCATTGTGGTACATAGTGGTTGCGCCTCTTAAAATGCCATCTGTTTCAGGATCCCAATTCGCGAACTTCTTCTCTATCGCTTGCAAGGTTTTATATGCGGCGTCCAAGTACATGCGTTTCTCCAAGTCAGGCACTCGCTCGGCTATTTCCAGGAATCCGCATGCAAGGATTGCGCCAGCGCCGCTATCATGCTTTACTGGTTCCTTGGGAGCGCGAAAATCCACAAAGGGCAGCCAATCGCTAATCGCCAGGTTGGCTATGCAATAATGAGCGCAATTCTTTGCCTTGTCGAGAAACGCCGTATCCTCAGTGTGTCGGCAAGCGAGAGCGAATCCGTAAACAGCCCACGCCTGCCCCCTGCTCCAGGATGAATCCTTGCTAAATCCTTGGCCTTCAACGCTTCCAAGAAACTCTCCGCTTTTTGGAGCGAAGGAGGCTATGTGGCAACAGCTTCCGTCGCCTCGACTTATAAACGAGAGAGCCGTATTTGCATGCCTGGTTGCGATGTCGGCAAAGCGGGGATCCCCAGTCTCGTCTGTCGCCCAATACAGCAGCGGAAGGTTTAGCAGACAGTCAATAATCATCCAGCCTGTCGTGTCACCCCACATGCTTTCATCCCAAGCGCGAATAAAGTTTCCAGTTGGATTGAACCTGCCCGCCAAAAGATTGGCGGCATGAAGCGCCTGGCGGCGCGAGTCTGTGTTGCCCGTGACTCTCCAGTTGGTCACGGCGCTAGGCGAGAACATGAATCCTATGTCGTGGTTAAGGCCTTCAAACTGGCTCAGTGCGCCTCCCAAGCGCTCATCAACCTTCTGTGCCGTTTCCTTATACCTTTCTTCCTTTGTTGCCATATGCATCTGCCAAAGCATTCCAGACCAAAACCCATTTGTCCACCAGCTCAACCCGCCTGGCATCATGCAGTCAATATACCTGCCCTTGATTGGCGCATATGGAATGCTTGAGCCTACCCTTTCAAGCTGTCTTTCCATTTTTCGCTCAAGTCGCCTAAAAGCGGCGTCTTGCCAGCGTTCAGCGCTATCGCTCAAATCCATTCCCCCTTTGCTTTCCCTTGAATAGATCAAATGCGATGATGTTGCCGCCCGATCATAAGTATAGCAAGCCGAGCCATCAACTGATAGAATTATTACGCTATAGATAGAACACTGGTGTGTTTGTTTAACAATCAAGTGATTCAAAGAAGATTTATGTGCAATATTCCGCGATATAAAATGCCACGCGCTGCATGATCAGGCAAATATCACTTGCCGTCTCGAAATGCCGTAGGAACAATGCCGTAGCATTTCTTGAACACCTTCACAAAGTAGTTGTTGTCCAGATACCCAACATACGCTCCGATCTCAGCAACCGAAAGCTTTGTCCGCTTAAGAAGCTCCGCCGCCTTTTCGCACCGCGTCTTCAAAATGAACTCTGTGACTGACATGCCTGTCTCAGCCTTGAACTGATGAGACAAATGGTTTGGCGACACGAAAACATGCTTGGCAATCTCGGCAAGCGTCAGGCTTGCGCTGTACTTTAGCTGAATGAAAGCTACAGCGTCGCGTATGCGATGAGAATAGCCCTTTATTGCAACTTGGCGAGCCGCTTCGCAAAACTCCGCCAGCATTCCAGGAATCAGGCTCTCTATATCTTCCCGATTTTGCAGAGAGTACGTTTTCTGCGCGTAAGCGTCGGCGATAGCGTCAACAATGGCAGGGTGCACTCCCGCGCTTTCAGTAGCCTTGCGAAAAAGGGTTCTGAGCACAGTTATGCCTCCTATCATAGATTTCAAGTCTCTTGTCATGTAAGACGAATGGCTTTCACGTTTTTCAATCCGTTCAAGCGCTTTTGCCGCCGCGTGAATGTCACCTGCCTGCACTTGCCGTATCAACTCATTTTCCATTTCATACCGCTCCACGATGGCTTCAACAGTCCCTTGCTCATGGCCGCAGACCGGAAGCATGCAGCCATGAGCGCTTTGTTTTTGATAGGGCCTGCTCTCAGGTGCGAGCGCTTCTATTCCGGAAATGATCACCTGAACCGCGTCTCTGCGCAAAGCAATCCTGTATCGGCACGAATAGAGCTTAAATGGCGTCATCAAGCTCGCCTGAAGATTATTGGCTGCAAGAAGGCTGCTGCCCAAGTCATCTGACCAAGCGGACTCAACAAAAGGCCCCACAATAAAAAGCTTGCCGTCAAACTTGAACATGAGCAAGCACATGCCAAGAGCGTCAGATATTTCAAGAATTCTCTCGTCCTGCAACGAAGCCGCCGCAGTTGCCATGCCCTGAGCCTTGAAGCCTGGCTGCGCTCCCGACGAAAAGCAATGCTCCGCTTCAAAGACGCTAAAATCCATGTCTCTCGGATCCCTTGCCTCAGCTGATATGCCCGCCATATTTTTAATGATGCGAGCGAGTATGTCGCTTGCAGCCATATCAAGCCCGCCCTTCTTTCTTGCCGTTCACGCAAGCGCTACAGACAGCGCAGCCGTCCCTCTCTCTGCGCCCACAGAGCTGAAGCGCACTGACAACGGCGCCTCCCGCACTATCTCTATACGGGAATCCCTTTTCAAAACCTTTGACGCGTTAAACGGAAACGATATCTCTATCACGCTTTCGCTTCTGGCAGGATCCGATACAGCTATGTTCAAAACGTTTTCTGACTGCTGATATATCGCGCTGCAAGGGGCTGACGCCTTTATTCCCGACACTTCCGAGGCTTCCCAAAAGTTCGCCGCAGTCGCTGAAAGCCTAGCGTGGCGGGCGGCGTGGACTTTCGCCGAGTTTTCGATCACTTCAACACCAGGATTCCGGCTGTATTCCAGAACCTCTGCAGCAGAGAATTCAGGCAGGACAACATATGCGTAGTCGGCGTTGGTTGGCTTTCTTCCGTGCTCGATCCAGATGGTGGCGAAATCATTCTCTGTGCAATAATCCGGATCAACCTCCACCGAGTTCCATGTCCCAACGCGCCGCTCTGCCAATATCTTGACATCGGCCTTTCCAGGGAACCAATATCCAATGCCCTTCCCCTTGACGCCTGTCGCATGGGCAGCTGACTCGCCCACAAAGGCTGGGGTTGAGCGCCTCCTGTTGTCAACGATTGTTTCCACCGGGTCTCCGCTAGGCGATGTTATACCACTTCCCAGGCATAGCACCTCGCGATCAAACATGAACCAGGACTTCTTGGCTTCCAGATCACGGGTTAGCCCCAGGCCTTGGCCTAAAAACTGCATTCCAGCCGCGCCGCAAGGCCCCAAGTCAACGCCTCCCGCAAAAGCGCAAGGATTTTTCGAATCAGGCAAGAACCAGCTGAAGTAAGGATCCTCAGCTCTCCTCGGGCTTCTGTCAACAGTGGTGCCTGGAAGCCTCTGCGTGTCAACCGTGGCGTAATAGCCCCCATTGAAGCAGTCCAGGTCAGCGCCGTAAATATAGGTAACGCCATCCGAAATATGCCATAACTTTTTGCTTTCTTCATTCAGGTACTCGTAGCTGGCAATAGACTGGCTGTGCATTTTAACGGCAAAGCAATAGTCTTTCTGATGATGGACCGCGTCCGCCCCGACTCCAAACGTCTTGTTCAGAAACAGGTCGCCTCGCGGCTCTGTCGCCATGATTTCCCGGTATATCGGAAGTATTGATCCGTACACGTAGTGCTCCGCTCTGGCGTCTTCATCCCGAAGGAGATCGTATGCGCCGTCGTAAGACAGCCATTCTTTGATCATGGATCTAGCGCGAAGTTTGTCTTTCGGATTCATGGTCTCAGACAGATAGCAAATTCCTCTCATGACATGTCTGGCCGTGATATGGTCTTGGTGGAAAAATCTTGAGACTTCCCGCCCCCTGGCAATGTCTAAAAAGCGCCCTTTGTAGATAAGAGGCTCGTACGCGTCAAAAACCATGCGATGCATAAACCGCAGGTTTTCTTCAGGCACTGTTATCGCTCCAGTATCCCAAAACGCGTAAAACAAGCCTCCTAGCGTAGTCATCAGGTTTTTGCCATATCCGCCTGTATAGTGAAAGAAGTAATGCTGTATGAATGTGCCGTCCGAATAAAAGCCGTCATCATAAAACGTTACCATTCCGGGATAGGTTATGGCATTGTTTGAATACCTCATCACTTCTTGAAGGTGCTCGTTCGCCCAATCGATAAGCTCTGGGTCTTCCCGCACTATCCCTGCCAGAAACATCACCCTGCATTTCCATGCGAGATTCGCTCCCGTCTCAGTCCTTCCGCCCTGCGTTTCGCGAACGTACTCGTCCTTGAAGTGAAGCACTACGTCTGTGTACTTCTTTATTGCTTCTGCTCCGATCTCGTCGCGCAGAAGAATGCAGACATCCAACAAGTTCTTTGGGTTCCCCACTTCAAGCGCCCACCAGTTGCCATGAGGCGTATCCATGTTGTAGTCGGTGTCATGCATGCGCTCCAGGCCATCCAAAATGCGCTTGAGCGTTCCAGGATCCTCGAAATGCTTTGTTCCTATCGTTCTGTAAGACTTGGCCAACGCGTTAAGCGTGTAGTATGGCGTTGTGTAAACAATGTTGTGCGCTGACTTCTCTTCGACAGAAAAATCAATGTCGGCGACCCTTTCCATTGACTTTATGACTTCCTGCGTGTCAGGGCTTTCTACGTCCTTGTTGTTGCCCGTGAGGTAGTCAGCCCATCTCTTGCGCAAATATGAGTAATCCATTTCACCCCTCCGTTATTCGGCCCCACGCCTCAATCTCCGTCAATGCTGGATACGGGGATGGATCGTCGGACTGCTTCAAGTTCTCCAGCTTCACCCATGCCACCGCCCGCTTGCTAACCTTGAATTTCTGGGGCTCACCAGTCTTCTCCAATTTTATCCTTTCCACTGATCCGTCAGAAAACGCCAAATCGGCTTGAACCCAATAGTTGTCGTGAGGAAAGTCAGCCCTGAGGACAAGGACAATTGTGTCAATCTCAGCCGCCACTCCGAACTCAACTTTTAGCCATGCGTTTGGATCCTTGTTAATCCCCCAGCTTTGGTAAGGGTAAGGATAGTGCTTCTGGTTTGCGCAAGCTCCGTCAATGGCGTTTCTGGCAGCAAAAATTGCTTCGCCCCGAGTTTCCGAATTCGCCGAAGCATGAGGATAGATGCCTGAATCATGGCTGTCATAAGGGTTTAACGCTAAGTTTCGCCTAGCGCGAACAATCTCCTCGCTTGCCGCCCTCACAGTGATCAGGTGGCTTTTCCCCTTGAATGAGCGAGGCGAATAAGACCTGCGATTTAACGGCAACACATAACGAGCTTCGTTGTTCGGAATGAACACCAGTGCCGCTGGCATGCCGTCGTCAAGCCTCGCTTCATAAAACCCAGGCTCGCACTCCAAGACTATGGCATCCCCGTTATGATACCTGCCAGGATGCACCAAGGTTACGAGATCATTCCCGGCGGCTTCTGAACGAACCAGCCCGTTTTTGTCCATAACCTTCAACTTCATTCTGTCTCCCGCCTTTCGAAATACCGCATTCTGCTGGTTTCGGACTATAGGGCAGAATCCATAATTCATGCGCTGCCACAAGAATTCTTGCGAATGCTAAAAAATCTTGCAAAGGCTTCAACGCATGGTCGGGAAATGTCCTTGAAACAATTTAATGCTGATGACGCTTTAGTGCATATCCCAAAATTCCGTAATGGCACCGAAAAAATCCTGGCGAATGCTTCAACGGCGGATTTTTCCGTTGCCTCGGATATAATTTTGGGATATGCTCTTAATGCGGAACTTTCTTATCGCTGCCCGACTCAGAAGCCAGTCGGGCCGCTCCCGCTAACGATAAGAAAATTCTAAATCATACCGTTCATCAGTATAGCAGGCCAGCGCGACCGGTGATAGAACAATAACGCTATCAATAGCACTCAAATGTGATTGTTTATATAAGTTCAGCAAAAATGCAAGCGGTTTTTTGTGCAACATTGCAGAACAAGGCCTTTGATCATAAAACCGTAGGCCATATCTTTCCCTCAATTCCTTCGATGCAAGTCTTCCCCGATTTGCGATTCCACGCGCCATAAGCCATGTTCTCACACGACTTTACAGGGAAAACCAAAAATCCCCTCTCTAAATTCCATGGCAAGACATTCCTATTCCCGCCACAACAAACGCATTCGCAACCACAAAAGGCCGCCATAGTCCTGGCGGCCTTGCAAATCAACTCAAGTTGTGAAACGCCTTTCTGTATTCCATGGGCGTTACGCCCTGTAGCCGCTTAAAGACGCGGCTATAGTAATTTTCGTTTTCAAACCCGACTTGCCAAGAAATGTCTTTGATCAGCAAATCTGTGGCATTTAGCAAAGGGATTGAAGTTTGTATCCGCTTTTGGTTTACATAGTCAGTAAATGTCATGCCCGTTTCCTTCTTGAACTGAACTGACAAATGGCTCGCGTTTAGAAAGTGCATTTTCGCAA
>JAISWZ010000468.1 GCA_031270945.1 Clostridiales bacterium
AAAATTATATCCGAGGCGCCGAAAAAATCCGGGTGTTTGCTCGCAGAAGCCCGAGCAAACTAGTTGAAGCATTCGCCAGGATTTTTTCGGTGCCATTTCGGAATTTTGGGATATGCACTTAGCGCAATAGAAGAACATATGCCAAAACTTTATTTTGGGCTATGCTCTAAAAGCCATGCAGCGCCCCTCGCGCCGTTTGGCTCTCGCTGTCAGAACCGCCTCTTTGTTTTCATCCATAACCAGTTGCCCAATGCTTACACTGACGAGCGCTAAAAGAATGCGCCTTTGTTTTTATGCTCTGCGCCTAGCAAGGCTCTGCCGCAAATTAACAGCTAATAAGATTGTACAAAAAAATGTGTCATAAATCAAGTCGAATTTCTGCAACTTTCGGTTCGTTTCGTACATCTCGCTAAATTTTCACTAATATAGTCCACGTTTAGGATGTTCCCATTGGCATTTATTTATATTCGTTTGCGCTCATATAAAGAATTATCAAAAAATTTGCCCAACGCCTTTGTCCGCGCTCCTGGGTTTGCGCTGCCACCCGCACTTCTCGCAACGCGCCAAACCCCTATTCGCAAACCCTTGCTGGCGCACATTGCCATATTGATTCCAAGGGTGTAGTATTAGGCGTAGGAGAAATCGTAATAACTGGGCGAGATATGCCTTAGGACATATTTCAGCCCAGGAAAGGTTACGGCAATCTTTAGCGCCAGACTTTCGCAATTATCTATAAATTTTAAAAAGCGTCGCACACATCATTAGCGCCTCTCGATAAGCCCCTCTTATCGAGTCAAGCCCAGGCGCATGACAGGAGGATCATGAAACCAAGAAAACTGCTTGGATACTCGGACGCTCCCTATTCAATTAGCTTGATGAAGCTTATTGAGACTCAATCAAAGCCAACCATAGTCAAATGGTGCGTGGACTATTCAGAGCTTTTCTATCTGCCCGTATGGCAAAAGCATGCACCTGATGACCAGCGCCCGGTTCTAGCCCTTGAAGCAGCAAGAAAGTGGCTCGCCAAGGAAGTGAAATGCCAAGACGTCCGGAATGCCGCTTGGGATAGCCACCTGGCCGCAAAGGACGCCATTTCATCTCCGGCGGCTGAAGCCGCCGCCCGCGCCATAGCCAACGCGGCGCTGACTGTCCATGTGGCGACGCACTCCATAAGGATGGCATACTATGGCGCCGCCGCTGTGGCATATGACAAGGCAGGATGCCTCGCAAGCCAAGAAGCCCTTGACGCGCTGGCAGAGGATGAGTTCAAGCGGCTCAGCGAGGCGCTTCTAGCTGTCTCAGTAGAGAACGAGCCAAACCCTGCAGAGCACAAGTGGAGCGACATGAATAACATCAAACGCATGCCCTGAAAACTCGATCAGATGTTTGGTTTTTCTCTATCCTATATTACGCAGGCAGGCGCTTGGCCTTTCTCTATCCTATACTACGCAGGCAGACGCTTGACCTTCCAAACCAGCCCTAGCATAACGCGCCTAGATTTACCTCGTATTCCCTGGTTTAAGCCCTTTGCGCCCCCTGTCAGCCCCCTCTTCCATGCTTGGCCATGTGCCTAAATCGGCGCGGATTGCATGCGCAGAATTGATTGAAAACACTTAAATTTAGGGCCAAATTCACAAATTCATCAAAAATATTAATGCAAACATATAAACTTGGGGTTCAATTCCACAGATGCGACTATGGATGTGCGCATAGGCAGCGCCGGCTGCGCCGGCGCTGCCCCTCACGCGCTAAATGTTGATTTTGCGCGATTTTTGGGTTTTAGCGCAGCTGACCCTGGGGCGCTGACGCGCCAGCGCCCCTTAGAAACCGTGAAATTTGGGCTGGATTGCCAATTTCAAATATTTCATTTTGATTTCAAAATCTAGGATCTTCGGGCCGGACACGCGTTTTTCACCTAGGACTTACCAGTTTTGCCCGCCCGGACGGCTCAGGAAAATTTCTAGGATTCGACCGAATTCGAGTTAAAATTCGGGCTGGATTTTGTCAAAGACTTCGGAAACAACCCCGCAGATCGGCAGTATCATCGATGACCTACGAGGACCCACCCTACCCCGCCTAATTATGCCCATGCAAAAGTGCCTGTTTTCGACACAACTCTCTTTAATACCCCTCGGCAGGCATGGATTTTCTAATAATTTGTTTCAAAACGCTTAGGATTGTCTAACCATAGCATTTCATAAAAGATCATACAAAGTTAAGTGATATTCGAGTGAATATTGTCGCGCGTTTTATATGTCTTTTGGTCAATTCAATAGGTTTACTGTAAATACATCACGCATAACTTAGATAAAAAGTCGATCACTTCAAACATATGTTCCTAATTGCACAATTTTTGATTATACTTTATAATGTTGAACAGGGAGAAAAGTGGAGTGAAGTGGCGCCCGAAGGATTGAAGGGGAAGACAGAGTTTCCTGAACTAGAAATTTTGATTCGCGGATGCCCAAGGCGAGTTCTTGAACCAGGACTAAAGGTGATGGCTGATGTTTCGAGGCGAGTTTTTTCATACGATGGACGCCAAAGGCCGCGCCTGCATGCCCGCCAAGTTCCGGGAAGGTCTAGGGACAAGCTTCATCCTCACAAAGGGGCTGGACGGATGCCTTTTGGTCTATGCCATGCCTGAGTGGGAGAAGATCGAAGAGCAAGCGTCAAAGCTTCCCTTGACAGACAAGGACGCCAGAAAGTTCCTGCGCTTCTTCATTGGCTCAGCATCAGAAGCGGAGCCAGACAGCCAAGCCCGCTTCAACATCCCTCAAAGCCTGAGAGATTACGCAGGGCTTGAAAAAGACATTGTGTCTCTTGGCCTCACCAATAGAATTGAGCTTTGGGGCAAAGAGAAATGGGACAAGTACAACAGCGACTCTTCAGACATCGACGACGCCTTGGCGGAAAAGATGTCACAGCTGGGGATTTGAAAGATCTCTATTAAAAAAGATTCTTGAAACTTAACTCGCGATCCCATATTTGCTCTAAATATTGGGACGCTCACTCAGGAGGGCCCGCCTTGGCCGATTTCAGCCACACGCCAGTGCTTTTGGACAAGTGCATTGAGCTCTTAAACATATCGCCTGAAGGCGTGTACCTGGACGGAACCTTAGGAGGCGCTGGACATTCGTCAGCAATAGCGCAGCTGCTTGGCACAGGGTTTGTAATCGGCCTGGATCAAGACGCGCAGGCCATCGAGGCCGCATCAGAAAGGCTTAAGCCATACGGCAGCCGAGCCAGAATAATCAAGGCCAACTTCAAGGACTCCAAGAGCGCGATACAGAGCCTTGGCCTGAGCCAGGTAGACGGAGTGCTCCTGGATCTAGGCGTGTCCAGCTGGCAGCTGGACGAGGGGTCCAGAGGCTTCTCATTTAACCGGGACGGCAGGCTGGACATGCGCATGGACTCAGACGAAAGCCTGACCGCGCATGAAGTGGTCAACAAATATGAAGAGAGCAGATTGGCGGACATATTTTTCAAGTATGGAGAGGAAAAGCTCTCCCGGAAGATAGCGTATCGCATTGCATTATCAAGAGCAGAAAAACCCCTTGAAACCACCTATGAGCTAGCCCAGGTTGTCAGGGGCGCGTTTACGAAGAAAACTCTGGCAACAGATTTGCACCCGGAAAGGCGAGTTTTCCAAGCCATACGGATCGAGGTAAACCAAGAGCTGTCCGTGCTTGAAAGATCTCTTGAGGACATGCTTGGGATTTTAAAAAGCGGCGGGCGCATCTGCGTCATCTCATACCACTCCTTGGAAGACAGGATAGTCAAGACAGCGTTCAGGCGCTGGGAGAACCCCTGCACATGCCCGCCAGACTTTCCGGTCTGCGTGTGCGGAAAGAAGCCCATGGCCAAGGTCTTGACAAAAAAGCCTGTCATTCCTCAGGAGAGCGAGATGGAGCAGAATAAAAGGGCAAGAAGCGCAAAGCTCCGCGCCGCAGAAAAGATTTAAAGCATGCCTTTTTTCAAGCAATAAATTCTCTAAGAAAGATTTAAAGCATGCACTTTTTCAAGCAATAAATGCTCTAAAAGTCAGAAGTTTGCGGTTGGCAAGAAGCCTGCCGCTATACCAACGAGCGGTTGGCAAGAAGGACGGCTGTTTTAGGAAAAGCGCCTTCTTGTCCGCCTGCCGATACCAGGAATCGAGGTATACATAATGCCAAGCAGGAATTACTGGAATACGTCAGAGGCTTTCAAGCTCCCGCCGGAAACCGTCGCGCCCAGGCGCGCCGCCCCGCGCAAGCGCCGCGTAAAGTCCCGCCCTGTGTTCATCTACGCGCCTAGTTCCAAGCCCCAGGTGCGCATGGCGCCCATCATGACTCTTGTTTTAGTGTTTGCTGGCGCTCTTGCAATGTCGTTATGCATATCGTCGTACTACATGGCAGCGTCTGCTGTTTCTTCGCTACAGAGCAAGTTGGCTAGCCAACGGGAAGCGAACACCATTCTGGCCAACCTGGCCGCAGAAGATCCCGATCTCGACTTCGTTCGCGAAACCGCCCAAGGCCTTGGAATGAGCGAGCCCAAGCCATACCAGGTTTTCAAGATAAGCGTCCCGAAGGGGAGTTACGCTGTGTCAACCGACTCTGCAGCTGAAGAGCCCATCCAGGAGCAGGCAGGCTTCTCGTGGTTCAAGTGACATGGTTTTAGATCGATATTTCCCGCAGCGCAGGCGCAGGATTGTCAGCGCCGCCTTGATGCGGCGGCGCAAAATGAGGCTTTTCGGCCTGGCCGTCTGCGCGGCGATACTAGCGCTTATAGGGGTTTTGCTTTACATATCAGTCGCCTACAAGGAAGCCTATTCCAGGGCCACTGTGACCCAGCTGGCCTACAAGTCCAACAACATTGAAAGGATCATCCCCGCTGCCAGGGGCATGATCCTTGACCGGAACAGGCAGCAGCTGGTTGCGAGCTACCCTATATACCATGTGATCCTGGATCCAAACGGCCTGCTGTCCATTGAGAAAGAGGACACCAGAGACAAGATCTTGGCGCTGACAGCCAACATCGTCGACCTGGATCTTGGGGTCTTGAAAGAAACGGCATACGCTGAGAAAAACAAGACCAACAAGTACTGCGTTATCAAGCGCGGCATTAGCGCAGCCCTTAAAAACGAGCTTTCATCAGCCATAAGCGAAGGTGTTCCAAACTCCAAGCTGGCTGAGCTGGGCTTTGAAATCGAGGAAAGCAAGCTCGAAGAGAAATTTTATATCCAAGCCATATACCTTGAAGCTGACACAAAGCGGGAATACGCCAAGAAAACCTTTGCCCCGCAAGTTCTTGGGTTTATGAGGGGCGAGGATTTTTGGGGAATCGAGTCGAAGTTCAACTCATACCTCCAAGGCTCTCCTGGGAGAGTGTTCAGGCGATACGATTCCTACAACACTGTAATAACTGACGAAAATCCGGCAACTCCAGGCAAGACGCTGGTTACAACCCTTGACGCTGGAATCCAGGAGATAGCCCAGAAGGCCTGCGACAACGCGGCGGCCCAGTTCATGCCAGAGCATGCCTCAGCCATAGTGATGAACCCGAAAAACGGAGAGATTTTGGGCATGGCCCAATCTCCCTCTTTTGACTCAAGCAAACCAGGAGATCCGTCAGGCTTCTCTGACGAGCTCCTAAGACAGTCCTATCCGCTTCTTGCGGAAGACGAGCAGCTTAACGCCCTCTACAGCATGTGGGCCAACTTTAACGTGACAAGCACTTTCGAGCCAGGCTCGATATTCAAGCCCATAGTCATATCAGCCGCAATCGAAGAAGGCGTGGTTGGGCTGGAGGACACCTTCTATTGCGGAGGCAGCCTTCAGGTCGCAGACCGCAACATCGCATGCTGGATACAGTCCTCTGGGCGAATCCATGGAAGGCTGAACCTGACCCAGTCCCTTGCCAATTCCTGCAACGTGGCTCTAATGGAGATCATCGACTTGATGGGGCGCGACATCTTCTTTAAATACCGTTCCGATTTCGGGTTCGGCGAGAAGACCGGCATTGACCTGCCAGGCGAAAACGGCGCCTCAGCCGCCCTCATGTACACCCTTGATCAGCTAAACCCCGTCCAGCTTGCCACAAGCTCAATCGGGCAAGGGTTCAACTGCACAGCCATACAAGCCATAACAGCTTTCAGCGCGGTGATAAATGGCGGAAACCTCATGCAGCCTCACGTGGTTTCCCAGATCCTTGACGACAAAAATGAAATCGTCCAAGAGTTCAAGCCTCAAATCATACGCAGCGTCATATCAGCCGAGACATCCGAATGGATGAGGACAGCCCTCGTAAGCGTCCTCTCCCCAGAAGGCACAGGCAAGAACGCCGCCATCGAAGGCTACAGCATTGGCGGAAAGACAGGAACAGCTCAGCAAGGCGCGGACAGGGACAAGTACACTGTATCATTCATATCCTACCTTCCTGCCGAAGATCCGCAGTACGTCCTGCTGGCCATCATTGACAAGCCATATGGAGACTCCACTGGCGCCACCTCAGCCTCTCCCATGATGAAAGAGATGCTTGAAGGCATCATCAAGCTAAAAGGGATCGAGCCTTTTGGAGAAAACGCCGCATTCGCCCCTTCTGGCGTCGCGACCCCCAATTTCTCCGGCCTCCAGCTAGCGGAAGCCACCCACCAGCTAAACGGGCTGGCCCTGGACTACCGGATTTCTGGATACGGAAACCTTGTCACAGGCCAATTCCCGTCAGCAGGGCAGCTGGCAACCTCAGGCTCCGAGATCATCCTCTACGTCGAGCCTTCAGGAATATCAGAAATGAACCTAGCGCCTGTTCCAGACATCAAAGGCCTAACAATTGATCAGGCCCAAGCCTCGCTTGCATCAGTGGGACTGGTTCCAGCACTCTTCTATGACCCGTCCGCGACTCTTCCGAGCGAGCCTGTCACAGGCAACTTCGCCATTTCCACCACCCCCATCCCCGGCCCAAGCGTTGGCATTGTCTATGACCAGATGCCAGCGGCAGGAGTAAAGGTGACCGCAGGTGTGGAAGTGAAAATGAAGATAAGACTGAATTAGGGTTTAGATTCAAAAGCTAAAGCTAAAAGCTAAAGGCTAAAATCTAAAATTTAAAATTTAAAATCAAAAACCGCGCGAGCTTCTTTAGCGCCATGAATTAACACCCACCTTTGGTTTCCCCCAAACTTTGCCCTTGCGGCGGGCTTGTCCCGCCGCAATTGGGATATTTTCGGTTAATATACAGGCCGGCGGCTACGCCGGCCCTTTTTGATTGGATCTTTGGGAAGCGCCCGAAAGGGCGCTTTATAATGCAATAAAGATAGGCAGGCAGGCGCCAGCGCCTGCATAAGCTCTCTAAAACTCTGTTGACATCTCCCCTCAACAGTTGTAATATACAACTGTAACAGTTGTATATTACAACTGTCCTGAACCGTACAAAGACCCTCAGCAAAGGAGGATTCCATGAAGCGATTTGCCCGTTACGCCTTGCCATACAAGAGATTTTTCATTTTCGGCCCAATTCTCATCTTCTGCGGCGCGTTTGGGGAGGTGCTTTTGCCGCGCATGGCGGCGGAGCTAATAAATAGCGCTGTCGCGGGAGCGCAGGCGCAGAGCCTGCTTTCGGCGGGGCTGCCCATGTTTGGCGTGGCGCTGTTCTTCGCGGCGTCAACGCTTGCTGGCAACCAGCTTAGCACCAGAGCGTCCATACACTTTTCGGCAGACGTCAGAAAAGACGCCTTCGCCAAGATCCAGAGCTTTTCCTTTCCTGATCTAGACCGTTTCCAAACAGGGGCGCTGGTTACAAGGCTTACCAGCGACGCGGCCCAGCTCCAGCAGTTTACCATGCAGCTCCTGAGAATGGGCATACGATGTCCCACTCACCTGATAGGCGCTGTAATCATGGCCTTCTCCATGAACATCCAGCTGGCGCTTGTAATGCTTTTGCTTCTTCCAGCCATGGCGCTGTCCACTTTTCTCATAGTGAGAAAGGCGCTTCCACGCTTCAAGGTCATGCAGGAGCGGCTGGACGAGATAAACGCGAAGGTCTCAGAGTCCATATCAAATGTCAGGCTGGTCAAGTCCCTGTCCAGGGAGGAGTATGAGTCAAGCAGGTTTGGCGATTGCGCTGAGAGCCTGGGTTCGGCTTCTCTTGACGCAAACCGGGTCATGCTTTTGCAGAGGCTGTCCATGACATTTTGCATGAACGCCGCTACAATAGCGGTTCTTTGGGCCGGCGGCGCCATGGGCACCATGAAGGCCGGAGATCTGGCCGCGTTTGTTGGCTACGTGACCCAGATGCTGACGTCTCTCATGCTGTTTTCAAACATGCTTTTGACCAGCTCCAGGGCCATTGTTTCAGCAAAGAGAATAACCGAAGTGCTTGATTCCAGCGGAGAATGCGATCCTGAAAACAGCAGCTTGAGCGTCGCAAACGGATCTGTTGAATTCAAGGACATAACATTCAGGCACCAAAAGGGAAGCCTGAAGCCAGCGCTGGAAGACCTGAGCTTGGTTATCGAGCCCGGCCAGACAGTTGGCCTGGTTGGATCCGCTGGAAGCGGGAAGTCGACTTTGGCGCACATGATTCCTGGGCTTTTGAATCCCGACTCCGGCCAGGCGCTAGTAGACGGGAAGGATATTTTGACCTACTCCCTCAAGGGCCTTAGAAGCGCCGCTTGTGTTGTCCTTCAGTCAAGCATCCTCTTTTCCGGCACCATAGCCGAAAACCTGGCTTGGGGCAAAGAAGGGGCTTCTATGGAAGAGATGAGAGCGGCAGCTCACGCGGCCCAGGCTGACCTGTTCATTGACGAATTGCCCGAAGGATACGAGACCATGCTAAGCCAGGGAGGCGTAAACCTCTCGGGCGGGCAGAGGCAGCGGCTTTGCCTGGCAAGGGCTATTCTCAGATCACCAAAAATAATAATTCTGGATGACGCCGCAAGCGCCGTGGACACTGTGACCGAGGCCAACATAAGAAGAAACCTGTCAAGCGCCCTTCCAGGCGCAACAAGGGTCATAATAGCCCAAAGGATTGCCTCCGTAAAAGACGCTGACAAGATCTTTGTTCTTGAAAACGGTAGGCTGGCTGGCGCCGGAACCCATGACGAGCTATTTGAGAGCTGCGGGATTTACAGGGATATTTGCATGACGCAGGTTTAGGGCAGGAAAGCAAGAAAGAGATAAGTAAGCAAGAAAGA
>JAISWZ010000474.1 GCA_031270945.1 Clostridiales bacterium
GTGGAAAAATATAAGGGACTTTAGTCGGACGCTGATGATGGGGTCTGAAAGGCTTTGGCGAGGTAGGCGCTAAAGCTTGGGGCGAAGCTCTGATCTATAGTGAAATGTCAGGGCAAGGCCTTTTTGCATATGATAAAAAGAAAGACAAACTGTCAGCGGAGCTTTTGGTGCTGGACAGCATTGAATAGGGCCGTCAGCATTTTGGAGATTCGTTGCTTTGGATGAAAAACCGTATTTGAAGAGGTAGCCTTTGATTTGAAGAAAAAAAGCTTCCTCCAAAGCGTTGAGGCTTGAAAGGAAGCTTATAAAGCAGGAAAGGGATTGCACTGCAAGGTTGAGTGGCCTTCAAGAATTAGTTTTTAAGGCAAGACTCCAAAGGAGGAAACGCCATGGCATTCAAGTTCGGCTTTAAGTTCGGGAACAAGAAGGCTAAAAAGGAAGTTGGCTTCTTTTCGTTATCAAAATCCGATCCTCAGGCAATGAGAGAGCTTCAGTCTATCATGTGGCAATCAACAGCAAATTACTCATGGCAGGATTTTGGCTCGGCTTGCGGAGTTTTTTCTAGCGGGCTTAATTGCCTGGAGGCTTTGCGGGGCGGGGAGTACATGCCATTAAGCAACGCGCCAGAGGATGCGGATGACGAAACTGGGGCGGTATAGGAATTGCGTGAAACCAGCTGATTGCTTGCGATTGGCTGGTTTTTGTTTTAGTATGTTTGAATTACCCAATCGTTAAATATAGGAAAATTGAAAATTATCTAAGAAAAGTGACATGAAAGGGAACGTGAATGTGTTATGATCAAGGTGCAAGTCTTGAAAAATCATTTTAGGCGGATGAGCGTTGAGGCGAGGGTTGCAAACTTTGAGCAAACCCTGCAATCATAACAAAGGAATGATTTTGGGAAATCGTTGACTATGCGAGAAACTGAATACTGTAATTCATTGGTATTTCGTGAGCAACGCTAAGGTTAGCATCTGCTCAGCTATTTTTAAAAGGATCAAGAGATGAATTCCAGTCACCAATCATCCGCTCAAACATCTCTTTTAGGCTGTATTTAGGTAACCATCCCAGAGCTTTCAGTTTTTCTATATTTAATATATGACCGACGGCAGGAGCATAGCTACGGACTGCTTTATCATTAGGCACATTAACTGCTACTGAAACACTACCGTTAAATATATCGGCAGCCAGCAGATTGGCCATTTCACGAATTGTAACGCTTGTTGCCGGATTCGACACATTATATGCTTCGCCAGTTTTACCTTTTAAAAGCACAGTCAATAAACCTCGTATCGAATCGGAAATATAACAATAATTTCCTCTAGAATTACCGTCTGTATGGAGTATTATACAGGTACCATTTATTGCGTTTCGAGCGAATTGAGCAAAAACTCGAGAATCATCACGCGATGTCCCAGCACCAAACGTTTGCGCTAATCTAGCTATTTTAACTGGCAAATTGAACTGCGTGGCATAAGACAAACACATTACTTCACATAAACGCTTACTTTCAGGATAACTGCTCCTAGGATTAGATAAGCTTACATAGCCCAAATCATTCTCGGAGACTGATTTCAAATCAGTCTGGCCGTAAATTTCCATTGACGAGAGGTAAACAAAACTTTTGCAGGAACTTCTCTTTGCCAATTCTAAAGCGTTCTTAGTTCCATCCACTGACGTAGATATAACATCTACTGGCCTTTCAAGCATATCTGTTGAATTGGTGATCGCTGCGCAATGGAATATATAATCAATCTTGTCTGCTATTTTGTGAAAGAACTCTGGATGACGGATGTCTCCAGATATGAATTTAAGGCTTAGCTCGTTAAAAAGTATTTCTTTTTGGGTTGTGTTTCGTCCTATTGCTATAATGTTTAGGTTTAATTCAAAAGCTTTATCAGCTTTTGACAGTGCGCGGACAAGAAAGCTTCCTATTAATCCTGTAGCACCAATTACAAGAATAGTACTGTTTGTAAAGCTATTCCAACCTATATTTTCATCTGAAATGATTTCGGACAAATCAGACATTAAAATATCTGTCATTATAATAACCCCTTATAAGTAAACTCAAAAACAACACAAATTTCGCATTAAGAAAAGTGTGACTTTCATATATAAAATCGTGTTCAAGCGCCTTTTATAGTTGTCAGAATCTGTTGGTTTTCCAATGCCTCAAACAATGCACGGAAAATAAAATAATCATTAGCAGTTGTAATTTTTACATTATTAGTGCAACTTGGTACGGTGTGAAGCTTGATGTTATACAAATTGCACAATTGCGCAGAGTCCACTGCGCGTTTTCCTTCAGCATCCGCTTTCATATACAAAGATAGAATTTCGCCAAATTTGAATGATTGAGGTGCTTTTGCAATGTACATTTCATCTCTAGGAGGAACATCTGTGATTATATTACCTCCATTGAGGCGTACAATGCTTTCGGAGGCCTTCTCAACTGTAATAGCGTTGCCGCACTCCATTACTTTAGTAATATTCGCAAAAATCAAATCCGCGTCTATCAAGGGACGAACACCATCGTGAATAAGAACAATGTCATCTTCTTTGCAGACTGTAATTAACGATTTTAATCCATTAAAAATAGATTTATCTCCTCCATCATTGCTTCCTGCAACTATGTTACTTACTTTTTTGATTCCAAATTTTTTAATTTGGTCTTTTAGCTCTTTAATCCAGCTATCAAGGCAAACTACAATTATATTATCAATTTGGGGATGGTATTCAAAGTTTTCGATTGTGTATATGATGACAGGTTTTCCATGTAGTTCAAGAAATTGCTTGGGTTTTATTCCGTTGTTCATTCTTTGCCCTGTACCACCTGCAAAAATAAGTGCTGTTATCATCGAACGTAACCACCTATTATTTAGTTTTATATGGACTGTTTACGATTCTGTAGATAAACTGAATTCAGTTTATTATTACTGGAATAAGCTTGACTACGTAAATATGAAAACCATATAAATAAATTGTTATATGTGACTTAATTCCATTAACTGAATTATAACATATACAGAAGTGGATTTCAAGCGTATTTTCTTACTGGGGATACAATCATGCTTTTGTGTGAACATATTTTGCTTTATCTAGTTGCTGAAACTACTGATAAGAATTCGATTCTCAATTTTCGGTTAGTTTTATCACTCGTCAGGTGGAGAAGATTGTAGACTAATGTTTGCTTTGAAATTAATAGCAAAGTGGAGGAAGTGCGTGGAATCATCATTTTCGAGTATGTATGGGAGAAGTTTATACACAGCTTGAGCCATTCTTGGAATTTCTATACGTTGGTTCGCAAGGTGATAAGAGAAAATACTATAAGCAGAAGCAAAATAGTAAAAACATGCAAAAACTAATGACTAAGAAAGTCGGATATTAAGCGCTACAAAAACAAAACCGACCATTTTACCCTGAGTATCACCCCAAATTCAACAACTGCGCCAAAAAATCAAAACCATGCCTCGAACCATAGCATACGTCAATGTGTTTACTTTTGATAAAGTTTGTGCTATAATAAGATAAAATTGCGTATCCCATGCGCCTCATCGCGATGAGCTATAAAGGCGTGTTTGTTGCAAGATCACGCCTATAAGAGACTTGGATTGGAGATGCCAATCAAGAAAGTGGCTGAATTGGCCATTGGTTGCGATCCATGAGCAAGAAATGGGCGCTAGCCCGCGCCAGGGGAATGATCCGTCTGGTGGCGCATAGCATCGCATGCAAGGAGGGGACTGAATGATCAACAACGTTGACACCAAAGCTACCTTGATTAATGAGATCACCAGACGAGAGCTTGACAACCGAAGGATCGCGCGGGCGGCTGCTGTTGAGGGAATTGTGCTCCTGAAAAACAATGGTGTCCTGCCAATTGCTCCCGGAAAGATAGCGCTGTATGGCGCTGGCGCTGAAAAGACCATTAAGGGCGGAACTGGAAGCGGAGAGGTCAATGAGCGCTATAGCGTAAACATTCGGCAAGGGCTTGAGGATGCAGGATACACCGTTGCAACGGGTTCATGGCTCAAGGATTACATTGACGAGTTCAATAAAGCGGAAACCGACTATGGAGAAATGATGTCCCAGAAGATCAAGGGGTTCAACGTCAACCAGATCCTAAACATTTTGAGCGATCCTTTCATTTACCCATTTGGAAGGCTGATTACAGATGAGGACATTGCCAAAAGCGATACCGATACCTGCATTTACGTTGTAGCCAGGCAGTCAGGGGAAGGTGTAGACAAAAGCTTGGATAAGCACGAATACACCCTTGCTGATTCTGAGCTTGCGAACATTGAGAAAGTGGCAAAGTCGTACAAGAAAACAGTCGTAGTCATTAACTCCGGCTCATCCATGGACACTAGCTTCTTGGGAAAGATCGAAGGGATAGACGCGCTGGTGTTTTTCTGCCAGCAAGGATGCGAGGGCGGAAACGCTTTGGCAGACATCCTTTCAGGAAAAGTATGCCCATCAGGAAGACTGACAGATACTTGGGCCAAGAGCTATGATGACATTCCGTTTGGCAAAGAGTATAGCGCCATGGGAGATCCTCTGGAGGGTTACTACAAAGAAGGCATTTTTGTAGGATACCGATACTTTGACACCTTTGGCAAAGAGCCCGCATTTCCCTTTGGCTTCGGCTTGAGCTACACTAGCTTTGACATTTCTCTTCAGAAAGCAAAGAAACTTGGTACAGGAGTTCAGCTCACGGCAAAAGTTGTGAACAAGGGCTCTGTTGTTGGCAAAGAAGTGGTTCAGGTTTACGTACGCCCTCCAAGGGGAGAGCTTGGACGAGAGTTTCAGATGCTTGCTGCGTTTGCAAAGACAGGCGACTTGCAACCCGGAAAGCAAGAAGAGGTTAGTCTTGACATTGATTTGGCTTCATTGGGCGCATACGACGAAAAGACAGCTGAGACGGTTTTGGAGGCTGGAGAATACTTGGTCTTGGTAGGCAAAAACTCCCGCGACTTGGAGCCATGGGTTGTATTAAAACTAGACAAAAAGGCTGTTATTGCCAAACATGAACACGCTCTTGTTCCAGATAAGCCTATTGAGGAGCTAAAAGCCGGACATGTCGAGTCTGCGATTCCAGCTGGGCTTCAGTCCTTCGAGCTTAGCGCCTCAGATTTCCCGTTTATCCAGCATAAGTATGTTGCGCCTGATCGCTCAGGTGACGAAAGAGTAAAACAATTCCTTGGAAAGCTTTCGGTAAACGATTGCATCGAGATAATAGTTGGCGCTGGCATGTTTCCAGGCAAGAAAGG
>JAISWZ010000609.1 GCA_031270945.1 Clostridiales bacterium
GGCTGCCATGCATAGTTCAGGGTTTAAACATTTTGCCCAACCGCCGCCAGCCATAATCTCTAGGTTTTCTCTATGGCATATTGGTGCGCCAGGCCGTTATCTATAACCGTCGCCATGCAAAACTCTAGTGTTTGATCCTTGACGCACTGAAGCGCCATCCAATATCCCTTTACAGCTATCAAGCACATCTCTGGCATTTGATCCTTGACGTACTGAAGCGCCATCGCATTTCCCTTTACAGCTATCAAGCACATCTCTGGCGTTTGATCCTTGACGTACTGAAGCGCCATCGCATTTCCCTTTACAGCCATCAAGCACATCTCTGGCGTTTGATCCTTGACGTACTGAAGCGCCATCGCATGTTTCTTTATAGCCATCAAGCACATCTCTGGCGTTTGCTCCTTGACGTATTGGAGCGCATTCGCATTCCTGTCCCTACTTACAGCTTCCAAGCATATCTCTGGCGTTTGTTCCTTTATATGCATGAGTGCGCAAGTGTTCTTCCGAAGAGCCATCCGGCACAGCTCAGGCGTTTGCTCCTCGACGTACTGGAGCGCATTCCAATTGTTTCGCACTGCTGTCCAACACATCTCTCGCGTTTGCTCCTTGATGTACTGGAGCGCCACGCCATTATTCCTAACCGCTGCCAAGCATATCTCTGGCGTTTGCTCCTTGACCTGCAAAAATGCCAACACATTATTCCTTACGGCTTCCAAGCATACCTCCGGTGTTGGTATCTTGACGTACTGAAACATGTTCGCGTCTTTCTTGACAGCCGCAAGACACACCTCTGGCGTTTGCTCTCTGACCAGCAAGAACGCCAAAGCGTTATTCCTAATTGCTTCCAAGCATATCTGAGGCGTCTGTTCATTAACGTACTGGAGCGCCTTCCAATCCCTCTTTACGGCTTCCAAGCACAGCTCGCTTGAAAAAATCCAGTTCCTATCAGAATCCGTCATAAAGACGTCTCCTTTCTATAATGCTTATCGCAATTTAGAGCATATCCAAAAATTTTATAAAAACGCGGGATATCGTTTCCCATTTCAACTCTGCGCCAATTAAAGCAAATCACTGTTAAAGCCATGCCAATCATAGCACAAAACCGCACGTGTGTAAATATAACTTAGAGCATATCCCAAAATTCCGTTAAGGCGCAGAAAAATTCCTGGTGAATGCTTCAACGTCGGAATTTTTCAAGCCATAAAATTAATTTTGGGATATGCTCTTAACGTTAGATCAAAGTGGTTTAGAGCATATCCCCCAAATTGATTATTGGCTCATCCATTCCATAAGCACATATTCCCAGGAAATTCTTAGGTCTCAAGCCGCTATTTCTCTCCCATTTGACAACGTGCCCTGGCGCATTATATTATATAAGTATTTCGCAATACCAAAGGCCTAGCAAACGCTTTATGCAATCTAGCGCCATGAAACGCATGGATCGGGGGAGCAAGAAATGGTCACCATCAAGGAAATAGCCGCGATGGCGGGGGTAAGCCCGAGCACTGTCGCAAATGTCCTGCACGGAAGGACAGAGAAAGTGTCAAAGGCGACATTCGAGAAAGTCCGCATGCTGCTAGCGGAAACAAACTATACATCAAACATGGCAGCCCGAATCTTGGGGAATTACGACTCTCGCATAATAGGAGTCATTGTGACATGGGCCAGGCGCGATGAGCAGAATATCGCCCAAGATCCCTTCTTCGCCGAGATAATAGGCAAGCTGGAGCAAAACATAAGAGAAAGCGGCTACTACATGATGCTCTACACTTCAGCAAGCGTTGATGAAGCCTTGAAAATGGCGGCTTCCTGGAACATCGAGGGCCTTATAGTCCTTGGATGCCTGGCGGACGATTGCGCGGCTTTCGTAAAAGGCACCAACATGCCCATCGTATTTATAGACGCCTACTTTCATGATGACGGGCTGACATATGGAAATGTTGGGTTTCAAGACTTCAGGGGCGCTTTCATGATGACGGAGTACCTTGTGAGCCAGGGCCACAAGCGCATGGCGTTTCTGGCAGACGGCGCGCCGCCAATGGGCGCGGACTTCGAGAGGTTGAAAGGCTTCAAGGCATCGCTCCAGAAAAACGATCTCGCTTTCCAGGCCGGCGACTACATACCCATTAGCCATAGGAGAGAAGAGCGCCACGCCCTTTTGCGCTCATTGCTGAAAGGCCGTTTGATGGGCTTTTCCGCTCTATTCTTTTCATCGGATTTTTACGCGGTTGACGCCATGAACCTTTTGCAGGACGAGGGAGTCAAAGTGCCTGGCGAGATGTCTGTGTGCGGTTTTGACGACAACATCCTGGCTATCCAAAGCAGGCCGAAGCTTACCACAGTCAGGCAGGACGTCTCGAAGAAGGCCAGCCTTGCCACAGACCTGCTGATACGGCAGATCAAAGGCAAAAGGGTTGATTCTCTGGAGATTCAACTTGAAGCGTCTTTAAGCATAAGGGAAAGCATAGGACGGGTCTTGTAGCTTTTGCGCATAATGCACAAAACGCAGGCTTAGGATTTGTGTATTTTGTAAGTACTTCGCAACACCTGTTGACGGCGTATTAGGCATCGAATATAATGATATTGATGAATCTTGAGATTTGAATTTTTCTCGCCAGCATGCCGCTTTCCCTTGCAAAAGGCGCTCACGCGCGTAGCTTGAGCAATCATGGAGCGGTGTTTGCATGTGAGAAAAATCCTATTTCAGGCTGCCATCAGGTAAACCTGCTTTACTGTTGCGGCACACCTTGTTAAAGCCGCATGCAAAAGCGCATCTCATTTTACTTTTTGGGGATGCGCTCAACCGAATGAACTTCGGGATCATCACTAAAATTAGAAAGGTAGTGTGTCTATGACTCCAAAATCTCTTGTCAAATGGCTTATCATTTCTATCCTGGCGCTTGTGTTGGCAGGATGCCAAGGAAGCGCGCCAAAATCAGAACCGGCCGCTGACCCAGTTGCGCAACAGCCGGCTGACCAGCCAGCAGCGCAGCCTGCCGAAAAACCGGTTGAGATCACCTTTTGGCACACATATGGAGACACTGAGACAGAGGTCTTCACAAACGAAGTGCTTCCTCTTTGGAGCGCCTCTCACCCAAATGTCACAGTGAACGCCGTAAGGCAGGATTCCAGCCAATACCACCAAATGGTAGTCACATCCTTTGGCACAGGCCAAAGTCCTGACGTGGCCCGCATTGACATCGTAAACACCGCGCCTTACGCCAAGCAGGGAGGCTTAGTTGCCCTAGACGATCTGCCGGGGTTTAGCGCGAATGACTTCCTGGAGGGGCCGCTTTCAACAAACCTCTACCAAGGCAAGTATTACGGGCTTCCGCTTGACACGAACTGCAAAGCGGCTGTTGTCAACACAGCGATCCTAAAGGACGCCCTTGGGATAGACAGCGCGAAATTTACCATGGAAGAGTTCATAGCGGCGGCAGAAAGTCGCGGCCAATACAGCCTTAATGTTTCAGGCGTTGGCGATTGGGACTTGTACCCCTACTTCTGGCTCTTCGGCGGCGTTCTGACTGACGACGGGTTCACAAAGGCAAGCGGCTACCTGGACAGCGACCAAAGCGTGGCCGCAATAAACAAGATCCAGGAACTCCACGACAAGAAGATATTTACAATAAGGGACATAGACGGATCTGTTGACGCTTGGGACGGCATCAACTCAGAATACGCCATGTTTATTGAGGGGCCGTGGTTCTTTGGCGCCTATGAGGAAAAGGCCAACGCGGGAATCATAGCGGCGACTGTTCCAACCTACAACGGCAAGAGCGCTTCTGTGGTTGGGGGAGAAAACATTGTGGTTTTCAGCACGTCAAAGCAGCAAGACGCGGCCTACGAATTCGCAAAATTCATGACAACCCCTGAAGTCCAGCTTGCAATGCTTAAAACCGGCCAGCTGCCTATATTGAAATCTCTTGTCAGCCATGAGGACATAACCTCCAATCCTGTATGGAGCGTTTACATGGAGCAACTTTCAACTGGCGCCTCAGCGAGAATCCCGTCTCCCAGCCACACAGAGATCGGGCAGATTTGGTCTGACACGATAAACAACATATTTGTTGACAGCAAAGATGTCAAAACAGCTCTTTCAGACGCGGCATCTCAGATAGATAGCTTGCTAAAGTAACATTTGGTCTGTTTCCAATTGGCCAAAAGTCATGAGTTTATATCCCGTAAAAAAGCTTCTTGGATACAGGAGGATCTTAATGAACGCTTCTTTGAGGGCCTCAAAAAATAATCTCAGCGGCTGGCTCGCTGCAGCGCCGTTCATATTGCCGGGTCTCGTCCTTGTTGGGGCGTTCGT
>JAISWZ010000002.1 GCA_031270945.1 Clostridiales bacterium
ACAGAAGCCAAGATCGGCAGCGAGACCAGCACCCTGAGGACAGACCTGTTCAAATAGTCCCTTTTATCGCGAGCGATGCTTTTGATCGCGAACATAGGGCGATGGTTTTTGAAATAAACTCAAAGCTTTGGGTTTGGCGCACTGAAGTGAGTGATGCGAGCATGCGCATATCCCTAAATGCCTAAAGTGGCGCAGCGAAAGTCATCGCCGAGGATTTGGGATATGCTCTATACGCACGTTGATTTGCGTTAATTTTGGCATAAACACGAAATATCAAGCGCAGACAGGCATGCTCACAGGCGGACTTCGCCTGTGAGCATAAGCTCTTCGCGTTTACTCATGAGAGGATTTGCTTTTGCGGCATGAACAATACTAAACGCTTCAAAAGGTTAATTAGGGATGCGCTTATTGCCCATGACGAATCCATGGCGGACTTGCCGGAAAAGCGATTTCTGCCTGATTCGCCAGCATGTCTAGCCTTTGCCAAGCCTTAAGGAGCTGAATCAGACATGCATGTGCAGTACCTGCGAGACCGATTGCTGAGCCTGCAAGACGATTTTGCTTCCATTTGCGGCAGAGAGAGAAATGTTTTCGTCATGTTGTGCGAAATATTCCTGGAGCTCATGGAGGATGAAGATATTAGGGGCGAGGCGGGGCTTTTCGAGGTTATAGAGGAAACAAAAATTCGTATGGAAGCCCATTTGACGCTGATGGCTGGTGAGGAATCATTTCTTGCCTCAAGCTTGGAATGCCATGATGACATGCTGGCGAGAACAACCCAGATGATGGCTGATTTGCTGAGAGAGAACAATGCCCGCCGCCATTGAGTTTTCCTGAAAACGGAAGCTGGAGTTGGAGGTTATGGAGCTGTATGTTTTGCCAGACGTGTTAGCGCGTATGGCTGGAAGTTTAGATCGGATGCATACCCAATATCTGTCCATAGCTGATGGATTCAGGGATATTCGCGTTGTGGAGAGCTTGGAAACTGACGAGATAGCGCTGCTTCAAAGGAGCATGTCTCAGACGGCTTCTGACATGGAAGATCAAGCTTTGATGCTGAAAAGGCACGCCCAGTATTTGTCATTGAGCGAGGCGACATACAAACGCTCAGAGCAAAGGCTCATATCTATGCAGTCGCCGCTGAAAAACCCGCTTTTTACAGGTTCAGGAGCGTTTATCGCAAATTTCATCAACCCTGGAGACTCTATCGCTGTCGCTCAAAGTGCTGATGGACTCGGTTTACGCGATAATTTGAGTTATGAGGTTAAGCCGGCCGGCAACTGGCCACAAACGGTTCTGCCCCCAGGGTCAACGTTCATTTTTAGCCAGATTCCAATCCGGCTGACTCCCCAGTCAGCTGGAGCAAAAGGGTTCAAGCCAAGCCCGGGCAGAGGCTATCCTTTCGATAAAGCGAAAAACTTGCTCGATTCATATTCGAGCGGATATTTGTCTTCTTTGATATTAACGGGGCTGACCTTGTTCCCGATAGGATTGTTTGCTGGACTCTGGGGATTTGGCGCCAAAGTTCCGGGATCTGGAGGATATAGCGGCCGGGGTTACGGCGACCGGGGTTACGGCAGCGGCGGGAATTCAGGAAGAGGCCAAGGCCCAAGAGGTCAAAAAGGCCAGAAAACCCCAAAAGACAAACCTTTTGATTTTGGGATTGGCGATCACTATAAGCAAGTTGATCTTAAAGATATAAAGCCCTCGTTCTTCGATGGGGAAGGCGGCAAGATGCTCTTTCCTTTTGGAATTGGAGCAGGCGCGGGGCTCATGTATTATTATATAATTAATTTGTTGAATGGCGGCAAAAGACCTGGAAAGCCAACGAAGCCTACGTATTCAAGGGTGAGAACTCCCCGTCTTGTAACGCCAGGCGGCCCTAGGCTGACAGACATAAATTGGCCTAATGACCCCACTAATCCTAAACCTCCAGGAGGAAGCAAGCTGCCTGATGGGGAAAATAAGACTCCAAGAGGGCCTGAACCTGTAAACCCAGTTCCTGTTCCTGGAAACCCAGTTCCTGAACCTGTAAACCCAGTTCCAGTTCCTGAACCTGTAAACCCAGTTCCAGTTCCTGAACCTGTAAACCCAGTTCCAGTTCCTGAACCTGTAAACCCAGTTCCTGTTCCTGTAAATCCAGTTCCTGGAAACCCAGTTCCTGTTCCTGGAATACAAGTTCCTGATCCTGTAAATCCAGGAGCATATATTTCTGATCCTGTATATCCAGTTCCTGAACATGGAAGTCTCAAGCCTCCAATTGGTGAGGATCCAATCGTTGGCACTGGGCCTGGTAACCCAGGCGGATCTTCTGACGGTCAAGAGGGATCAGGCGGAACTGGCCTAGGCAATAGTAGCGGAACTGGCTCAGGAAGTGGTAGCGTAACTAACCCAGACAGCGGTAGCGGAACTAACCCAGGAACTGGTACCCCACCAAGTGACTCAACAGGAAGTGGCTCAGGAAACACTGGCTCAGGAAACACCGGATCAGGAAGCACCGACTTAGGAGAAGGCAGAGGAGCGTTTGATAGCGGTTCGGGTAGTTCAGTAGAGTTCGAATTCGATCAGGAGTTTCCTGAATCAGAAATTCCGGAGTCATCAGTGCCAGAATCGGGATCAGGACTGCCTGAATCAGGATTGCCAGAATCAGAAATACCTGAGGCGGAACTGCCTGGAGCGGAAATTCCAAAGGCCGAAGAGTTGCCTGAGATAAAGCCGGATAAGCCATTTGAGTTTATAGATTCTACAAGCGGCATCGATCTCTCTGAGTTCGACATGGACGATTTGTTTGGAGTAGGTGACGGGGGCGACAGCATTCCAGTTGGCGATTCCTCTCATGGCCCAATATCTGGTTCCGGGTCGGCGGATTTTTCAAATTCAGCTTTTAGCAGCCTTGACGGCGGCATTGATTACATGAGCGAGGATCTCTTTGGAGTGGATGAGCCGGTGTCATCAATAATAAGCGGCTCGACAGGACGATCAGGAAGCTCGTTCGGTGGATCTACGTCTTTTGGCGGCTCAAGCAAATTTACGCAACAAGTTTCTGGGTTTTTCAAAAAGGAAATATTGCAAGCGGGCGAAGCAATTAGCTCTACTGTGGAAGCTGATTCAGGAGCAATTCCCATATCCGCGAAAGACGCAGCGGAAGGGGCGTTGCTGGCAGCGTCAGCATTGGGAGTATCACCTCTTGTTGCTGCTGGGGCAACAGGCCTCGCGTCCAACGCTGGAGCGGCTTCTAGCGAGGCATTGGGAAGCTTGGCGAACAGCGCGCTTGATAGCATCTCAGACCTTGACTTGCTAGGATTCAAATTTTGCTTGGACTTTAACATGACAGAATTGCTAGGCAACGTCAGGCGGCAGCGCACTAACTGGCTCTCAGCGCTTACACCGGTGTTCTTGGAGGTTATCTGATGGAAGAAAAATTGCTCCCCCTGGGCTCTGTTGTGTTGCTAAAAGGCGGCAAAAAGAAGCTTATGGTATTTGGAAGGCTGCAAATCAGCAATGAAGACCAGCAGCTCTGGGATTATATAGCATGCCTTTTCCCTGAGGGAAATCTTGGACCGGAATATTGCTTCCTTTTCAACCATGTCGACATAGCGGAAGTGATCTATCCGGGATACACAGATGAAGAAGATCGTCATTTGATAGATCACTTGTCAAAATCTGTGTCCAGAGAGGTGGCGCAGTGAATTCTGTATTCATATTGCTGATTGTTATCGCGGCGTTTCTTGGATTGATAGCCATAATGGGAATCGTGTCCATATTGACGTCGGGAAAGAAAAAGCAGTCTAAGCAATCAGGCTCATCAGGCATTATGGATGATGGCGATTTCGAGGGGCATACAATAGGTAATGAAGAAGGGCTAAACTTTGGTAACGTGCCCTTCAAGGTGATGGACGACGCTAGCAGAAGAGGAAACAAGATACAGAGCTCAGCATCCCGCGTTCCGCAAGCCAATGAATCCTTCACGCAATACAGCTACCCTGATGACAGCGCTGTTCTCAACGATGATAAGACAATCACTGACGACTATGAGCAAGACGCGACTGTTATGAACGAGCTGAAAACTCAAGTCATGATCACGTGCACTTTCGGAGAAGAAGAAAAAAACGTAACCATGACAACCAACGAAGTTTATGTGGGTCGGCATCAGAACAACGACATAAGCTTTACAAATGACTCCAAGCTAAGCAGACGCCACGCTTCACTTAAGCTGATTGACGGCAAGCTGATGCTTTACGATGAAAAAAGCGCCAACGGAACCTATTTGAACGGAAATAGGATCACTGAGCCTGTCGAGGTGGGTAGCGACAGCTTTATCCAGGTCGGAGCGACAAAACTCAAGATTAAAATTTTGGATGGTATATAAAATGACGGCTTTTGAGACAGGGTATGCAAATGACATAGGTAGGAAAAGATCAGAGAACCAAGACCGGATCCTCCTGAAAAGTATGGTTAGCCAAGATGAAGCGTACGCTTTGATAGCAGTTGCAGATGGAATGGGCGGGCTTTCCGGTGGAGCGGAAGCCGCCCAAATCTGTGTTGACAGCTTGGCGGATTTGTGGTCTTATTTTGCCTTGAGAAAAAATTTCCCTGACCTTGCGGAGATGAAACAGAAGCTCTTTGACCAAGCTCATTTGGCAAACAAGGCAGTCAGGGAGGCGTCTAAGAAACAAGGCAATATGATGGGCTCGACCTGCACCTTTGTTTTTCTGCACAACAATGAATACATCGTATTTCATGCCGGAGACACCAGGCTTTACCTCTTTGGCGCAAACCAAGCCGACACTCTTACAAATGATCACTCTTGGGTGGAAGAAAACGAGGATGAAGATGAGGATTACTATCCGCCAGAAGGGGATGAGAAGCCTCACAGCAATAAGCTCACCAACTTTTTTGGAACCTTCAGGAATTTTTCGCTAGACATGAGAAAAGGGACGCTTAAGGGCAACGAAATCCTTGTCCTTTGCAGTGACGGCTTCTACAAGCGTTTCACTAGGACTCAGCTGGCAGGAATGTTCACAGGGGCCATGAATCTTCAATACGCGATAAATAACATAGTAGCCAGGATATATAAAGAAGGCGCTGATGACAACATATCTGTGATTGCGCTCAGGTGTGTGCACTATAAATAGACAGCATGTCCGATGTCATCTATGGTTAATGGCATCGTTTTTTTGGTACCAAAAAAGGCCCCAGCATTGTATGCTGAGGCCTTTTTGGCGTGATTGCGAGCTTTTCATATGGCATATCACAAAAATAGCTGAAACATCACATGGCTTTGGTTGCCGTTGCGCAAACGCCAAATTGGCATTTGCCTTAAATCTATATCTTCTCGTTTGTATGCACAAACGTGATATCTTTCTCAACTATAAGCTGGTTGCGCTTAGGCATGGGCAACGGTTGCTGAGTCTTTGGGTTTTTGGGATCCAGCTTCTTGGCCTCAAGCTTTTTGGGCTGCTCATTAGGATTTTTAGGAGTTTTGCGGAAGTTTCTTATATTGTTTCTTAATCGCATAAACATTTCTGCAGCGACGACTATGACTACCGCCAAGATGATAAGAAGAATGACAATTTTGGAGTCCATCATTCGCCTCCAGCTTCTTAGTGCATATCCCAAAATTCCGCAAAGGCGCCAGACCCGAAATGGGTGCCAGAATGCGATAGGGATGTGCAGGGGATACTGACCTGCGCTTAGAATTAAAAGCATATCCCAAAATTGCGCGATGCTTTCGCCGCTTTTCAAATTTTGGGATACGCTCTAAGGCTGCTCTAGGATTCTCGCGCCTGCGAAAGCATCCTTCATTCCCTGCTTGAAGGATCTTGAAATGGGGAGCACGGCGTCGTTTTCCATAGTCACCAGCATGTCAGAAAAGGATACTTTAGACACCTTGTCTTTGTTTATTATAAAGCTGTTGTGGCACCTTATGAAGCCCTTGCCGCTAAGCTCCGATTCAAGAGACGAAAGCGTCGAATAAAAGGTGTAGCGCCGGGAAATGGTGTGCAGATTTATCTTCTTCTGCAAGGCCTCGAAATATAGGAGCTGGCTGTACGGGAGGCGGCAGACCTCAGCCGACATGTTCAGGATGAAAAATCGGTCTGAATAGAGATCATCGAACGTTTTGCTGATGTTTCCGGATATTTCGCTTACATCAGCGTAGCGAAGAGGCTTTTTCAAGAAAGCCGAGGGGATGATGTTGCCCCTCAGGATGCTAGGCATGAATTCCAAATGGCTAGAAACAAATACCAGAGCCAGCTCAAAGTTCTGCTTCCTCAGGCGTTCCGCAAGCTGGATGCCGTCCAAGCCGCTTTTCGCGAAAACAAGCTCAGAAAAAACCGCGCAAGGCTGGCCATCTTGAAATTGGCAATCTCCTAGCCTGTCTGGCTGGACGAATTGCAGTTTTGCCACAATCTCAAGCTCCGCAAGCGCTTTTTTGATCATCGCGGCAAGAAGCTGAGCGTCTTCGCGGCTTTCATCGCAGATGATGATATCCAGCATGTTCTCACCCTCTTAAAGCTGCTAAGAGCATAGTCCTAAAGTTATGCCGAGTGAAAAGATATCCCCAAATTAATTCCACGGCTTGAAAAAGTCACGCAAGTTTGCTCGCAGAAGCCCGAGCAAACACTGTTAAAGCATCGCGATGACTTTTTCGGCGCCTTAACGGAATTTTGGGATATGCAATCAATGGCCGCGAGCGGAAACAATGAATGATTTCCTGATGTTTTCGCTCGAGAGAGTATATATTCAGGCATATCCCAATATTATTGGGATATGCCTTTGATCCTGCTGCGAGGCGCAGACAGAGAATTGCGCGTTTTTATGGGCGGAAAGTCTTAATGAGATTGTAGTTGTTTCCATTGAGATAGAAGCCCTGCCCTGGCTGGCAATCGATGCTTTGCAAATCAAATGGCAAGTTCTGTTTGTACACGTTTTGCAAAGTGAAGCGCCCGCCTAGCTGGATGCCGAGCTTGCCGCTGAAAACATGGGGATATATTTTCTCTCCAACGAAGCTGTTGAGGTTTTCGCCATCGGCTGCAACGAAGAACAACCCCCCAAGGCCGCCAGCGCCTTTGATTATGTTTTCCAGGCAATTCATGGAGACGTCATTAAGAAGGGTGTAGAATTGCGGGAAGTCATCAATGATGACAATCTCAGGGGTAAAGCTTTCAGCCAATGTCTTCAGCGCCGCCTGATCCCCTGCGAGAGCCTTGACTTGCTGCCTTCTGCTAAGAAGCCGATTCAATACCTTCTTCATCAGGGTCTCAAGGGATTCCACGCTGTCGGCATAGGAGTCAACTGAAGACGCCATATCTTGCCATGCGCCATCAGCGCTGTCGACTACATGCACAGGCCAGCCGTGCTTTTCATTTACATACTCGACGATGGATTTCAAGAAGGTGGTCTTGCCGCTTCCATCAAGGCCCATAACGTTGAAGAACGTTTGAGCGCGAGGAGTGATCGTGATAAGTTTCGCTTCTTCAATGTCATAGGCTATGGGGATGAGAGCGCTCTTGGCGGCGGAAACGAAGTCAGCTCTGAGAAGCAGTGACGGCATGGTAAGATCTTCTGGGACAATCGGTATGCTCTTAGCTCTTTCTCCCGTCCAGCTGTTATCCATTTGGGCGAAGATTTCCTTCAGCTTGGCTGAACGCTCTGCATCGCCTTCAATGCCCTCAGCAAGGGCAATTTGGAATTCAACTGGCCTGCCAACCTTAGCCAAGCCTCTGCCCTTTAAAGCGTCAGGCTCCATGCCGCCGGTCTGTCCGACAACGTTCGTGTAATCGTACTTGTCATTCAGGTTGAGGGCGTACATAAGCTTGAAGTTCTGGATAACTTTGAACTTGATCACTGAAGACGCGCTGGCTGTGAGAACCAGGTAGATTCCGCAGTTCGCGCCTTCGCGGGACAAAGTGATAATGTTTGTCTCAGCGTCAGGATAGGTTTCGTTAAATGCGGCATAGTTGTCAAGGATGAATAGAATGGCGGGAAGCTTTTTGCCGGTAGTCTCGCGATAGCTCTGAAGGCTTGCGACGCCGCGGCTTCCAAAAAGCTTCTTTCTTTCGGCCAGCTCATCGCTTAGAAGCTTGAAGAGCTTGTTGAGCTTGCCTTCGTCATCTGAGAAGACCACATCGCCAACATGGGGCAAAGCCTGGAAGTTTCCAAGGATTCTGCCGCCAAAGTCCAGAAGGTACATGTTCAGGTCTTCTGGGGAATGGTTCATCACCAAGGAGTAGATCAAGGTCTGAACAAATGTTGTCTTGCCTGTTGTTGGAGCGCCGAAGATCGCAACATGGCCGTTCGCTCCAATGTTCATGCTGAGCGGGCCTTGGAACTGCGCCGGAGGATCGTCATATTGGCCAATGGTGGGATTGAGCCACTCTGGGTAAGGAGTCCATTTATGACCGTCAAATCCGCCCGCAGGCTTTTTCAAGGCGCTCCAGGACATTATCGCGGGCATTGGATCCAGCCACATGCGAAGTGGGGTTATGCTCATTCTTTCGGAATAATCGTTTATAAATTGAACTATCGTGTCAAGCTGTGACTTCGCGCCTTTGCCCGAAGGCTTTTCAGGCTTCGCAACATGGGCCGCCAATCCGTTTGCTGAAAGAAGCGAGACGGACTGCACATCAGCCGGCTCATACTTTTCGGACGGCACATACGGGGCGCCGCTCCAGCCGCTTTGAACCAGCTTGAACAGCTCGTCATTGCCGACTTGGACGTAACCGCGGCCAGGAAGCGTTATCTCAGCCGCTTCTGGTCTCTTTAGCATGTCTTTGCTGTCCTCGGTTGTATTGACTTTGAGGCAGGCCCTGAAGCGGGTATTGCTTCGGATTTCATCGCTGACACTGGAGCTGGGCTTCTGTGTGGCAAGTATCAAGTGAACGCCCAAGCTTCTTCCGATACGGGCCGCTGAGACGAGCTCTTTCATGAACTCGTGCTGCTGTTCCTTGAGTTCCGCGAACTCATCAGATATGATGACTAAGTGCGGCAACGGGATGGTAACCTTTTTCTCTTTATAGAGCTTCTGGTACTTGTCTATGTGGTTCACGTCATTTGCAGCGAAAATCGCTTGGCGGCGATCCATTTCGCTCCTGAGAGACACAAGGGACCTGTGTATCATGTTTCCGCCAAGGTTTGTTATGGTTCCAGCCACATGAGGGAGACCTCTGAAGCAGTTGGCCATGCCGCCGCCCTTGTAGTCGATCAGTATGAAAGAAACATCGTACGGGTGGAAATTTATGGCCATTGACAAGATGTAGGATTGTATGAATTCGCTTTTTCCTGATCCAGTTGTGCCTGCGATCAACCCGTGAGGCCCATGGAAGCTTTCATGGATGTCAAGAGAGAAAACCTCTCCGCCTTCCGTTATGCCTAGCGGCGCCTCAAGGGAGGACTGGGGCTGGCTCTGTGCCCAGCGCTTGCTTATAACGAGATCTTCCACGCGCCCAGCCCTGTAGAGTTCAAGGAAAGTGAGCATCGTTGGGATTCCTGCGCTTTCCGACTGTTCCAGGATGCGGGTTCTGAACAGTTTCTTGGAGTAGCGCTCCAGGCTGTCAGTGACTACATCAGGCAAAACCGGCTTCATCATGCCGCTCTTGTCATTCCTGTCATAGTAGTAAGTTTCAGATTTGTCGGTTTGCTGAATGATGACTTGGCAGCTGTAGGGGAGCATGTCGATTCGGGTGCTCAGGAACACAATGGAGAAGCCCAAGTCTTTGCCAGAGTCTATCAAGAACTTGATTGCCCGCTCGTTGTCAACGACAGCCATGTCTTCGATAAATATGACATAGTGGGGTATGAAAACCGGAACGTTCTTTTTTCTGGCAAGCCTTGATTGAGCCTCGATTTCCAGGTGCTCAAACACGGCGTGCTTGTAGTCGCTTCCGTAAACCATAAGCCTAAGCTTTCTGTTCTTGGTGAAAGAGTGGGGGAGCCACTTGGTGAATTCCCAGACTTCTTTTCGGTTCTCTTTGCAGATCATGCAGAACTTTAGCTCGTCATAGCTGTGCAAGGCCGTTAGGTGCACGATAAGGGTCTTGGCTAGCTCCTCCACGCGACTTTCCGCTCCTATGATGCCTAAGAGGAAGTTTTTCTTGAGGTTTACGCTCACAGGGGTGTTAGGGATCTGAAGGTGCTTTTTTGCCAGGTTTTGCGGCTCGTTCCTAAGTTCGTCATCTTCCAGGGCGAAGCGATCCTTTGGGGTCACTATCTGCATCAATGCGGGCCTTGAGCCCATGCCGATGCGGACGTCCAAGAAGTCGTCATACTGAGGGCTGCGTTCCCAAAGCTCGCGCTCCGAGTTGAAGCACCTGGAGAAGCATTTCTCCAGAGGCGGGTATAGCTCAACCAAGACGCTCCTGTTGTTTTCATTCATCTTGGCTAAAACAGTGTCAAGGTTGGCGATATAGCTCATGTACCTGTCATGCCGCTTCTGCTCTGTCTTAGCCGATTCGTTTTTCTGGTAGCGGTTCATAAGGGCTGGCCAAAGGATGGCGCCAAGGAGCATGACTACCGTAGTTGACGCGCTGGATACAATGGAAGACATTCCGCCGCTGGATGACCCTGCGGCAATGGTGACAGAGAGGCTTACGATCATGGCCAAGCCCATGTTGGCTGAGGGGCCTACTGTAAGCATGAGCGGCATCTGGTTCTCAGCGGCTCTGTTAGGCGGCGCCTCTATCTCCATTTTTTCTGTTTCCAAAGGCGAGGTTATTCTTGGCGCTCTTGAAAACAAAGCTTCGACTGTGACTGCTTTCTTTTCCGGTTCCTTGGCCATAGTTGCGGTTCTTGAAATGTCATTGTAATCTTTGAGTGATGACAGCACAGAATTGAAGGGGTTGTTTACTGCCAGCACCATGCCCAGGTGGACAATCTTCAGGCCTCTCAAATGAACACAGTCACCAAACCGGACTCTGGTTTTGCCGCCGATAAGTCTGCCGTTAAGGTAGACTGCTGATTGCGGCTGCGGCTCTATGTGCGTCTCGCCGTTTGTGCGGGTTATCACAGCCATTGTTTCAGCAGCCGAATCGTTGTTGTAGACAATCTCGTTTTTGCGCCCGCGCCCAATTGCGATTCTGTTTCCGGCAGCGCCAGACACATAGTATTTCGTGAACTTGTACAAGCCAGGGTCGCTTTTCAAGGGGAGGATCTTGATCTTGTCCTGCGCGTCGGGCACAGTCACTTCTACTAGCGAGTCCTTGGACAAGATGAGATCTATGCCGGGCTTTCCGCCTGCGACCCATGCCTTGCTGGCCGCCAGCCTCCAAACACCGCTTGAAACGTACAGGGTGAACTGCAAGTCTTTCTTCAAGTAGTCGCTTTCCCGCCCATAGAGATCCATGGTGAAGCGGCCATCCAATGTCTCAGGGAAGTAAAACTCCTTGAGCAAGTCGCGATAAAATATATTGAAGTTCATGAAACTCCCCTTTCACTATTTATCCAGCCTGGTGACTTTTATCTCGGTGTCGCCAAGGATGAGAATGTCCCCAAGGTAAAGGGTTCTGGGAGATCTTGGTGGAAGCTGGATTCCAGCGATAATTATCCCGTTGGGTGTGCCAAGATCGCTGATCTTGTACTCGCCCTCGTCCTCCAAGAAATCTATAGCCATGTGCTCATGGCTTACCTTCCTGTCTGGGCAGACCACATCTGCTTTTTCTTTGGAGCGGCCAACTATGCAAGGAAATTTACTCACTGATTTCGTCCATTTTGCGGCATTCGGCGCGTGGATTTCCAATTGAAGAAAGGGATTCAGCTTCTTGACTGCTGTCTGGCTCAGCGCTCTCTCATCAAAATCATTGTTGAGGAACAATTTAGAAAGCATCTCTTTAATTCCCATTGCGTTCACCTACCAAGTTTTTTCGAAGACTCGCATAAGCATTACGGCTGCATCGCTTCTGGTTATTCCGCCTTGAGGATCAAAGAGAAGATCTGACCTTTCGAAAGTCAAGCCGCATCTTGCAGCCAAAGCGGCGTTTTCCTTGGCCCAGTCGGGAATGTTGACCCAGTCGGCGTAACGGCTCAACACATAGTCCAGATCGCTTTTGACCAGGGGATAGCTGTTCATTTCCTTAGCCAAGGATCTCATGGATATCGCTACCATTTGATCTTTTGGCAAGCTGTCGTTGCTCCTGAAAGTGCCGTCCGCATAGCCTTCTATAAGAGCGAGCTTCTGCGCTACGCCTACATCAGCATAAAACCAGTCAGTGCTTTTCACGTCAGGGAATGACGGCTCCGCAGTTTCGTCTTCCAGCCTGAATATGCGTACTATAGTCGAAACGAACTCAGCCCTGGTAATGTCTTTCTCAGGGAAGAACATTCCGTCCGCAGTGCCAGGCATTATCGAAAGCGCGGCAAGGGTTCTGATGGCTTCCTTGGCTATGGCCGGCTCGTCGTTGATGTCAACCAGGCTAATCTTGTTTGCCTCTGCCGTGTATGTGCCGCTCTTCGTCGCAACCCCGTCTATCATGTTAGTGGCCGCGTTGTAGACGCTTCTGATTGGAACATCTTCTTCGTCGTATATAAGCCATTCCCTGGGATTTGATGTTTCTTCGGGAATTGGCAGCGAAACAATCACTTCAGGGATGCCTTCAAGCGCTATTTCCACTCCGACAAGCCCCGTGTCAGCGTTTGAGACATCTGTCGCCTTTGGCAGCAGCATCTCCATGCTCACGTTTACGCCAAGAAGGAGGATGCAGATGGTTGGAACTACCCAAAACTTCAACCTCATCTTAAGGCGCTTGTTCAAGCGCCAAACCAGCGCCAGCGGGAATATGATGAAAAGGCTCCAAAGCGAGAGCAGGTTTATTTTCTCTTCTTCAACCACAGCCACGGCAAGGTTTCTGGCTGACGCTGTGCCTGTGTTCAAAAGCAGGGGCTTTCTGAACGTCAGATCCGCGAAAGGCGTGGATATCGTTGCGTGAGTGAAGTCAATGGCTTGCGCCGTTCCGTCGAAAGTCAGGTCAACCCTCGCAGGATCTTCAGCGTATATAAGCAGCTGCCTCCTGGCGGGCCTTGTCCTTAGAAATGACGAGTATTCAAAGGCGTTTTCGTATTCAACCCAACTCTCGTCCAGCTTAGTGGCCGCAAGGCCTAAAGTTCCCGAGGTCAGCTCTATTGTTCCTGCCCCAGCCGTTATGGCTGAGCTTCTCTTTAGCGCCAGCTCCATGAATGATACGAAGCCGTCAACCTCGTTGCCGTCTTCATACCCGCTTTCCAAAAGCCTCTCTGATTCCGCCTCGATGAAGTCTTTCGAGCTTTCCTTGCTGTCGACCTTGGATACAGCCGCGCGAAGCTTGTCAAGACGCTTTATCTCAGACTCGTAGTCCCCGCGAATGTATTCGGGCGCTGACTTGAGAGCGCCTTCCGCTTCCAGGGCAACCGCGCTGACATCCAGCTTTAGCAAAGCTTTGAGGCTGGGCTCAATGTCCGTCAAGGCCTGGGTTAGATCGGCGTCGCTTATGTATTCTTCAAAGCTGAAAGTATTGTCGTTCCAATGGAGGGATTCCAAGGAAGCCAAAGCGCCTCCGGACATGCCAGCAAACACGATGTAGCCGGACTTGTCTTGGTAGAATTCTCCATCTCCGAATTTCAGGCGCGATTCATACCCCGCAGCGCCCAAAAAGTGAAGCTCGCTCTTTTTCTCGTTGGTAACAGGGTTAAGAAATGTTACGACCAGCTCAGGGTCTCCGTCTTGCTGAAAGTCATAGCAAGCGTAGGCTGACGGGATGAACCCGTCCTGGAAGTCTGCTGGCTTTGTGCCGTAATCGCGCAGCGCGGCGGCAGCGTTGTCGTCAAAGAGGGACGGCAAGTTGATTAGTGCGTTTCGCAAAGCCCTCTGCCAAGGAATCGTGGTCTCGCTCGCCAAGGCCGGCGTTAGAAGCGCGAGAGCGCACATGGCCACAAGGACTGCAAGGCGGGCGATCTTGTGAAAGTGTTTTATCATATGAAGCCTCCCTAGGCGGCTTCGGCCGCCATGGCTATGGCGCACCCTAAAGGCGCCTGCAAGGGCTGGCGCTTGCTGTAAAGGCTGTGTTGGGTAGATCAGCAAGGCGAACAGCAGCCGCCCCCAATATCCAGACCAAGCTCATAAAATCAATCATGTCCCAAAAAAAGAAAGCCAATGGCTAGGCCTTAAACGGCCATTTTGGGGCTGCCTGCGCATATCCCGAAATTTGAATTGGCGCAGGAAAAATCATCGCGCTGCTTTAACGCGTGACTTTTCAAGCCCCAAATTAATTTGGGATGTTTTGAGCTTTTTCAAGATTCTTGGGTGCTGCTTTCATGCGGCTCATCTCCAGGGATGCGCGCTTGCGCTTGCGCCCCTATGGCTTAAAGCCATAAAGGTGAAAGAACAGCGCCATCAATCGCGCGAAGAGTAGCCCGATTGATGCACATTAAGATAATACATTAAATTATTCGAAATGTCAATCAGAAAGAGAGATCGGAAGAAGATAAAATGGCTTTTTTAGATTGCGGCAAAACTGGGCATCTCCATGTCTGCCTCTTGGAAAAGTTTCGAGTCAGCGCCCTGCGCAAACCATAGGTAATAATTGTGAAAAAATTTATTGAAAAATATTTGTTGAAATAATAGACACGAGGCGCATGCCGGAACCTTGGTACTAAAGCCTGTGTCTTAAGAAGATCTGATTCTCAAAATGAGAATGAAACGCCTTGCAAAGCCCGAAACAGCTATTTGCCAAGAGGTTTAGATATCCCTCTATTTTGATCTGGAAATTAATAGAAGTAAGTCGGGCTACTCCCGCTCCTAAAGAAAATTCCAATCTAATTTAAGGCATTTTGCGCTCGAAAGAAAGTCGGGCCGCTCTCGTTCCTAAAGAAAATTCTAAATCATAACGCTCGTCGGTCTGACAAGCCTTGATATTGCCGCAAGAAAAATCATTCTATGTATTGCTCGCGAGAATTCGCCTTTGCTATCGCTAGTGAGTCTGCCGACCAGAGGGAGAATTTGATCCTCATGATCATATCACATATCTCGATTTATTGCGAGCAATTTGAATATTTAAATGCTGGACTGCATTTTGCTGGCAAATACGCATTCGACGCACCATTCTCAGCGCCGGGAGCGCCATAGCTATAGAGCACATCCCAAAATTATATCCGAGGTGCCAGATAAGTCCGGCATTAAAGCGTTAGTCAGGACTTTTCCGGCACCTTTACGGAATTTTGAGATATGCAAATTATGCATATTATAGCGAAGTATATTATACCTTATAATTACGCGCGATATTCGATTTTCTGAAAAAAATTTTGCCGAATGATTGGAGTCGTTTTCTGGAATTAAGTTTTTGTTTAGAAAAAGCCTAGCATTAAAGCATTTGAGATCTTTTAGCCCCTTTGGAAATCACAAGCGCCACGAATTGGCTTCGAGAGATTGGCTATGCTCGACTTATAGCATTGCGCGCTCATTTCGCTAAACGTTTTGAAAAATTTGCGGGACAAGAGGTTTGTGCAATGATTTGCCATGGCATGTCTTGCATTATTTCTAAATTCATGAATCATTGCCATTTGTGCGGATATAAGTTTAGGAGGGCTGACGGAGAAAATCTCGAGAATTTTGCAAACAACGCTTGACAAAAATATTGAGTAGGTTTATGATGGATACGATGAACATTAAAATTCGAAGAGCCATAGCTGGAGGGATAAATCGTGGGGGAGGCTTTGCTTGTTGCAGGCCTTGCTTTAAGCGGAATAAGCTTGGCAGGCGCCATTGCGGTCATAGTTGTTGGGATTGTCGCGAACAAGAGGCTGCAAGCCACGCTTGACGAAGAGTACGGCAAGAAGCCGCGATAGGATTTTTTGGGCTTGCAAGAGTCGTGCCAAAGCTTCGCAGGATTTTTCGACTTGCGCTTGAACATTGGCAAACACTTTTTTATAACAAAGATAATCAGGACTGGAGGGGAATGAGTGGGAGAGGTTATAGGAGGCTTATATGAACTCGAGGGGTTGCTAGGCAGTGGAGGCGGCGGCGATGTCTATATGGGCACACACTTGCGCCTGGGGAAGAAAGTGATCCTGAAAAAGGACAAGCATGCCTTTACTTCCAGGAGGCTCACCTCGCTTAGAAGAGAGGCTGACGCGCTCAAGATCTTGTCTCACGCCAACATCCCTACAGTTTATGATTTTGTGACTGTGGACAATGCAGTATATACAGTAATCGACTACATAGAAGGAAGCAGCTTCGACAAGCTCTTGAAGAACAAGTACCAGCAGCCACAAGTGGTTTCTTGGGCAAGGCAGCTCCTGGGAGCGCTGGAATACTTGCACACAAGGCCTCCGCACGGCATCCTTCACAGCGATATCAAGCCTGCGAACCTTATGCTTAAGCCGAACGGGGAAATTGTTCTCATTGACTTCAACATCGCTCTGGCCCTAGGAGAGGACGAGACAGCGATTGCAATAGGAAGCAGCTCAGGGTACGCGTCGCCAGAGCACTATGCGGCGGCGGGAATGCCTATTACAGGAACGAGCTCGACCCTTTCATCAAGCTCTTCAAACCAGAGCATAAGCCAAAACGCGTCAACCAGGAAAGGCGCGTACCTGGTCACTGCGAGATCCGACATTTACGGTGCGGGCGCTACGCTCTACAGCATCATCAAGGGAAAAGTGCCAGCGAAGGACGCGAGGAACGTCGTGCCTTTGACAGAGGACGACTGCAGCTTGGCATTAGCGGAAATAATCAACAAGTCCATGTCGCCGGATCCAAAGGACAGGTTTCAGACAGCTACGGAAATGCTGTCGGCCTTGAACAGGCTGCATGAGCGCGATTACAGAACCAAGGCGCTAAGGCGGGGGTTGATGCTGGTTTCAGGCACCATACTTGCCATGTTTCTGCTTGGAGCATCCACAGCCTTTGTAGGCCTGAAGCAGCTGGAGCAAACCCAAGCCTCGCTCACGCTTTCTGAATACTCGTCCAACGCGCTTGAGAAAGGCGACGCCAAAAGAGCGGTGTCCCTAGCTCTTGAGGCTTTGCCGGAAAATGGGATATTCAATCCTGAATACATTCCCCAGGCTCAAAAGGCCCTTGCGGATGCATTGGGAGTTTACGACTTGGCTGGAGGATACAAGGCGCTTCGCGCTGTGGAGCTTCCCAAGGCGCCATTCAAGATCGCCATGTCAAAAGACGGCTCGACAATTGTTGCTGTTTGCGCTTACGAGGCGCTGATAATAGAAACCGAAACAGGAGAGATCAAATCCAGGGTTCCGACCGCTCAATCAGCCTTGTCGGACGCTGTTTTTATAGGAAACGACAGAATTGCCATCGCTGGAGAGAAAGGGATCTGCCTGTATGACATCCCTGAGGGCGAAGTAATGTGGTCTGGGAAGCCAGCCACAGGCATAGCGGTCTCTGGCGACGGGAAAAAGATAGCTGGAGTCTACAGGGATGAGACCTTCGCCACAATTTACTCAATTAATGGAGACGAGCTGGCCACGATAGATTTTGAAGGGCGAAAGCAATGGGTGGCGGCGCAGGACACTTTTGCCGATCCAGGCGGAGTGCTGTTTGCCCTAAGCAATGATGGAGCGTACTTGGCCGCCAGCTTCGACGACGGATCCCTTGACCTTTTGGATACGCTGGGAACAGACGAAACCATCGAGATCTTTGACGAGACTGAGTACAAGTCGTTTGATGGCGGGTTTTCAAACAACTACTTTATTTTATCTGCAGCCGCAGACGGAGACTCCCTTGTTTCAGGCATTGACCTGAAAGAGCTGGAGCAGACTTTCGTCAAAGACTCAGGCTTGCCATTCAAGGTTCAGGCAGATAATGACGGGGTGCTTGTCTCGATAGGATCACTTGTGACAAACATTGATCCCGCAACAGGCAAAGAGACAGAGGCGGCTTACATACAAGGCGACGTCAAGAACTTTGCCTCGGATTGGTCGGATTTGATTCTTGCAAGCAATGATGGCACGTTTTCATTCTATGACAAATACGGGAACCAGACAAACGAATATGATGAGGCTCAGTCCTCGGATTTCGTCGCCATTGGCGGAGGCTATGCGGCAATAGGAGGAATGGACACCCCGAACTTGAGAATCCTCAAGAAGGATGCAGGAAACGGCAACAGTCTCCTGGAATATGACGCAAGCTACGATCATGACGAGGCCAGGATAAACGCGGCTATGGACAGGGCAATCCTGTTTTCCGTCAATGGGTTCCAGCTCTACGACATGTCGGGCAAGCTCTTGAAGGAAGTGGAGCTTCCGCAAGACTCAGTTCAAATAGATCAGCAGCATATGAAGAAAACCGGGAATCTTGCTGTAATGTATGACAGAGCGCTAAGGATTTATTCCGGCAGGGACGGTTCGCTTATATATGAAGAGACTGGTTGCAAGTCGGTGTTTTATGCCCCTTACGGGGTCAGCGTCCTAAACGGGAATGGCGAGCTTTTCCTCGTTGACGCAGATACCGGCGAAGCCTCATCAAAAGGATCGGTTTCAGGAGATTTTGCCGCCTGGTGCGGAATGATCGTCGACAAGGCATTTCTAGGCGACAGGAAGCTAATCGGAGCTGCAGAGACAGAAGACGGATTCTCATTTGCCGTAGCCAATGCTGATAAAGGCGAAGTGTACAACGAGCAAGGAAAGCATCTCTTTGACATAGACGCTGACAAGGAAACAGAGGTCTTCTTCACCAAGACTGAAGCTGTTTCATCATCCCTTCTTGGAACCCCGGCAGTATACAGCCTGAAGAACGGAAAGCGCATCCTGGAGCTTGAGAAGGACGCCTACTTGGCCTATTTGACCCAGTTAGGCGACTATGTCCTAAGCGACTACTTCTTGAACAACAGCCAAGAGCGCTTCGGGATCTTGCTCGACGGCAAGGACTATAGCTCCTTGGCCCGCTTGACCGGAATTTCAGATTGGCTGGAGGGCGAGCTCGTCTTTGACACCATGCGCGGTGAAATCAGGAAAAGCAAGATTTATGGGATTGATGAGCTGATTGCTCTTGGAAGGGAAAACGTTAATTAGGTCATAATGGGTTCGCCAGGCCGTATGGATAAATGCTGAGCGCCCCCTAGCGCCAAAGACGGGCAGGGGGCGCAGAAATCCTGAATTTGAAGCTTTTCTTGATTATAAGACAAGTGGTCACCGCAAAGCGCAGATTGAATTTGCAGCAAAATGAAATCCAGACACGCGCGAAATGACGAATTTGAATACATAGCTTGACATTACGACAGAAAGCGTTATAATAAGATCGACGAAAACAAAATGGGAAATAAATCAAAGGACTTATTAACGAGTGGTCACTGTTCTTGGAGAACAGAATCTTTGAAACTTGAGCTGAAACGGTGTGGCGAAGGTGCCTAACTTCCTTGGTTTCGCTGGGCTTTTTAGACTAACGCTCTGCGGATGCCTGAAACAAGGGCTTTGGGGAATGTGATCGTGAATTGATAGGGTGCCAAGACCTAAAAATGCTTGCGCAAGGACTTGAAAATGTCGAGAAATGTTATTGTTGCAATGAATAGCAGACATTTGTCGAAACATAGAAATGTATATTGCGCAAAAGAAGGTCTAGATGAACCCGAGAATCGCAACAAATGCTGTAATTTGTGAAATCGCAAGCCAATAGCCTTTCATCAGGAGCTTTTTCAATTTGCAATAGAAGAAGCTAAGCAGGTTTGGAGCGTTTTTTGCTAACGATCAGTCAGATTATCAATTGGCAATCTATCGTTAGCTGAATTCATGAATATCCCATAATTGTAATAATAACTAAAGTTTGGGGCTAACATCATATTTAAGAGCCCGAATTCAACGCTCTTCAGCGGTTTGGGATAGGCATTGAAAGCGCGTCCAAATCGAAAGCTTCTTTTATATAATGGTTAAATTGATTCATGCAAACTAACGCTTGATGTTTGTTAGCAAGCAAAATATGAATCGATAACCATAAAGGAGGTATAAGGATGAGGAGTTTTAAAAGCTGGATGGCGCTTTTTTTGGCAATGATAATGACGTTGGCGCTTGTGCCAGCGATTGTTTCAGCTGAAGAAGTGCTTCCAAGCGAAGAGCTTGCTGCTGTTGCGGAAGACGCGATTGTCTCGAACGACGAAGAAGCACCAGAAGAAGTGGCATCGCCAGAAGAGGTAGCGCCAGAAGAAGAGGCAGCGCCAGAAGAAGAGGCAGCGCCAGAAGAAGAGGCAGCGCCAGAAGAAGAGGCAGCGCCAGAAGAAGAGGCAGCGCCAGAAGAAGAGTCAGCGCCAGAAGAAGAGTCAGCGCCAGAAGAAGAGGCAACGCCAGTAGACGAAAATGAAATAGTCATCTACAACCTGGAGAAAAGAGAAATTTCTGTAGGCCCAGCAGGAGCTAGCACTGAAGCGAACTTTGATGAGAACGGCAACTACGCAATCCCTCTGGAAGAGAACGCTTTCTTCCCGTATGAAATACAGTTCAAGTACAAGGGCATTACAGAAGTTTTGGAGTTCGAGTCAAACGGGGGCACACTCGTTGTTGACGGGCATGTCTTCACAGCCGATTCGCCAGCGGGTGATGATTCTGTCATTACACAAATAGGCGTGACAATAGACGGCGAGTACATTCCAGCCAGGCTGGAGCCGAAAGAGTTTAAGAACATAACAAGACCGGTGCTCAGATCGATGCTTCCATTGGAAGAGAGATCTTTTAGCTTAAGTTTGAGTGGATATCGACCGAGCCAATTGAAAGAAGTAAAGCTATCGACTGTAGTGTCAAGTACAAACCGCTACAGCGGAGAACCGATAGGGGTTTACGCTAAGCAGACCTACTTGGGCGCAAGTGGACAAGATGATTTTATTTTGCTTGAAAATAGAGAGAGCGTATTAGATCTGTCTCCTTTGCAATATTACAACACAACAACTTATATCGAATTAATAGCAGGAAGCTCTGTTAATCAGCTAGATCTTGCGAATATAAGATATTTAGTGCGTGTTTACACTGATTGGTATACGCCGGTGAAATTTTATCTTGAAAAAGATGGAGAGCCGATTGATTTAGCTGTTGGAGATAGATTTATTTCTACTACATCAGAGCGCGGGTTTCAAGAATATATTAACTACTACTCGTTTCGTGTTTTGAGGGACACTTATTTAGAGCCGCTTGACCTTAAATACAGCATTGATGTACCTTGGGACGCAGGACTTGAATCAGTAAAGATATATGAGGGGTTAATTGATGCTCCTGAGGGTGAAGAAATTTCGGAAGATTATAAAATCGAGGTTGATTCATCAACTCATAAATTTACGGCGTTTATTGAATATGATGATGGAATGACAGAAATATCACACATTTACCTTTATTTAGGCAATGCATATACTTCTTTAAGTATGAACATGTATAGAGGTTTCAGTTCTTCAACCAGTAGTGTGGATACAAGTTCGCAGAGAAGTGTCAATGGCGTTAATGAATTGAAATACAGTTTGCCATATTCAAATGAATCATTGGATCACTATTTCAGAGCTCGGTACTATGATGTATATGATCATCAAGACAATTCAATAATAGATAAAATCGTCATAGGTCATTTCAATTCTCTTCCAGAGGCGGCAAATGAAATAGACTATAAAGATTTATTTACGAATCCAACAGAAAGCAGCTTTTTTAAGGTAGAATTTGATGAGCCGGTAGAATTTACTGTGTTTGCTGGCACGGGGGTATGGAAATACAGAATTATTATTGAAGGGTATGATCCAAATCTAAGCATTCCAGATGTGATAGTTCCTAATGTTGGAAGCCCAGATACTTATTTCAGGGTTCAGGGCGTAGTTGATCATTCGTCGTATGTCATGCCTTATGACGCTGATTCATTTTATTACAATATGACCGGTGGCTATCAGACTGTTTTGGTATATGACGAAGATCCACAACCGTTAGAAGAAGTTAAAATTCAGTTCTATCATGACTCGCGAGTGAGAATGTTTTCGGACAATGTACTTCAGCTTAGCGGAGTAACGCCAAACGATTTTAGCGTAGATTTGGTCGGATACACAGCGCTAGCTTCCAACAACAGAACGGTAAAGAACTATAAAGTGACTTTAGCTCAAAATGTCACAGGAAGATCTAAGCTCTTCGTAAATGGCCCAGATGAGAGAGAAGTTTTCCTTGATGAAGCCTACGAGAACCATCATGACATCTTCTTGGCCAATCTTGGGGATCAGCCGTTAACGGACCTGAAAGTGGAACTTATTGATGCGCAAAATGTTGAGCTGGACAAGTATTGGACTATAGGCGGAGAGGGCAACGACACGTTATCTGCATTTACTGGCACGGACGCAATAGATCCATATGGCAACAATGTCGACTATGGTGATTTGGCCAACATGGCTAAAATCCGCCTCATTCCAACTGGCGAGGGCACAGTGTCAGGAACGCTTGTCATTTCATCTGTCAATCCAGACGATACCCGAACAATAGTGCTTAGAGGAACAGCGGGCAATCCGGAAATAGTAAACGAAGAAGGCGATATTGAAACTGCGGTTAAATACGTACCATATGCATATTTGATAACAACCAGCAACATGCATGATTGGAATTCAGTAACTTTTTCTGCGACTGGAGATTTTCCGGATGGTGTAGTGCTTAAACCCAACGGTGAAGTTTATGGAGTTCCAAAGGAAACAGGAGAGTTTGTATTCACAGTCAAGGCTGACTATAGCTATTCAACATTCCAAGACAGCGTCAAGACATTCAAGCTAACAGTGCTCGATAACACAGATGAAAACGTCGTATCAAAAGAAGAGACTGAATATCCGATCACACAGCGTGTCGGCATTAATGATATTGTGGCCGCCAATCGTGACGAGCTTTTCATAGTTGATGGAGACTACGGAGAGTTTATAGATTTCTGGCTAGATGGCGAAAGGCTCGCGAAAAACGAAGATTATATATCCGAAAGCGGAAGCACGAAAATTACGCTTAAGCGGGAAACTCTTAGCAATTTGACTGATGGCGTTCACACGATATCCAACGAGTATCGTGACCCGTTAAAAAAGCTCCATAAAGCGCCACAAAACTTTAAGCTGGAAAAGAGCACAAGCGGATCGGACTCAGGCGGCGGGACTTACACGCCTCCTTCATCCTACTCTCCTCCAGCGACTCCAACCCCAAGGGCAACAGCAACCCCTAGGCCAACAGCAACAGCAACCCCGACTCCAAGAGCTACAGCGACTCCTCGTCCAGTTGCGCCAATTACATTTACTGATACCGTAGGCCATTGGGCTGAGAACGACATCCGCTTGGCGGCGCAAAGAGGGCTGCTTATCGGTGTCGGAGGCGGATTCTTTGATACAGAGGCGCAAGTGAATTCCGCTATGCTCAGCGCAGTGCTCTGGAGAATAGCCGGACAGCCAAGCGCCAATTACAGCGCATCCATTCCTCAAGGCCAATGGTATACCCCGTCTCTTACCTGGGGACTTGGAATTGATATTGTAACCCGCACAGCTACTGGAACCGTAGATTTCACTGCTCCATTGACCAGGGCTGGAATAGTGTCAGCCATGTTCAAGTTCGCGGCATACAAGGGCGCGGATACCGGCGACAGGGCAGATCTTAGCATATTCACTGATTCATCAACAATACTTCCCGCTGATGTGGATTGGATATCTTGGGCTGTGGCGAATAAGATCATCGTAGGCCGCTCAAACAACCTGATAGCTCCATATGCTAATACAACAAGAGCTGAACTAGCGGCTATAGTAAATAGATACTTTGATTTGGTAGGATAAATTTAAAATAAAAACCTGAACTGGGCACCCTGTTCAGCAGTTTTGGCTAACGCCTAACAGCCAGACAATGCGGAAGAGCTTTAAATTGGCTCTTCCGTGTTGTCTGGCTTATTTTGAAAAAAGGCAATTCACACCATGGAATTTAAACATTTCAGGCAAAACGAGCGTCCTCTTTCGAGGACGCTTTTTTTATAACGGTCGGAAGCTTAGTGCATATCCCAAAATTCCGAAATGGCACCGGATAGCGTTTGCCCAATGTTCATGGGCAAATCGCCAAAATCCTGGCGAATGCTTCAACTAGTTTGCTCGGGCTTCTGCGAGCAA
>JAISWZ010000008.1 GCA_031270945.1 Clostridiales bacterium
GAAGAAAAACATGAAGGGCAAGAAAACAAGGAAGGCCTGAAGCCTACGGATCAAGCAACGCCAAAGCCTAGCTCCGACGGCCAGCGCAATAACCAGAGGCAGAGAGGCCCCAGGCGCGACGGTCAGAGGCAGGACGGCCAGCACAGGGGCGAAGGCGGCCAAAGGCAAGAGGGCCAGCAGCGCAGAGACGGCAACCAGAGGCCCGAAGGCCAGCAAGGCGGCCAGAGGCAGGACGGTCAGCAGAGAAGAGATGGCGACAACAGCCAGAAGCCTGAGAGCCAGCAGAAGAGCGAAGGCGGCCAGGGAACAGAGAGCCAGCCGAGGAACGAAGGCGGCCAAAGGCCTGAGGGTCAGCAGAGAGAAGGCGGCCAGAGGCAGGAAGGCCAGCAAAGGAGAGACGGCCAGCAGCGCAGAGATGGCGGCAACAGGCAGGACGGCCAGCAAAGGAGAGACGGTGGCCAGAGGCACGACGGCCAGCAGAGGAGAGACGGTGGCAACAGGCAGGACGGTCAGCAACGCAGAGACGGCGGCAACAGGCAGCGCCAGGAAGCAAAGCCTCGCGAAGGCCAGAGCGCAGACTCCACTGCAAAGGAGCGCACTGAGGGCGTAGCTAAGCCCGAGAACGCTCCAAAGGCAGAAGCTGCTGCCAAGCCAGACACCGCTCCCAAAGAGCGCCCAGAAGTCGCTTCCAAGCCAGAAGGCCAGCCTCAGCAGAAGCCTGAAGGCCAAGCTCGCGGCGAAGGCCAGCCTCAGCAAAGGCCAGAGGGCCAAGCTCGCGACGGCCAGAGGCAGGAAGGCCAGTCTCAGCAGAGGCAGGACGGACAGCGCAGAGAAGGCCAGCAGAGACGCGACGGTCAGCAAAGGCGCGATGGCCAACAGCAAAGGCGAGACGGCCAAGGCTCAGGCCAGAGATCGAACCGCCCGCAGGGTGACAGCGCCAGAACGCAAGGCGAAAACGCCAGGCCGCAAGGCGACAATGCCAGGCCGCAAAGCGACAATGCCAGACCGCAAGGCGAAAATGCCAGGCCGCAGGGCGAAAGCGCCAGAACGCAAGGCGACAATGCCAGGCCGCAAGGCGATAACGCTAGGCCACAAGGCTCCCGCCCAAGCGGACAAGGCTACCAAGGCGGCCAGAGGCGCGACGGCGCTCAAGGATCGCAGAGCTCACAGGGCACTGGCGCTCCTAGGCAAGGCCAGAACAGAAGCTACTCCTCCGACAGGCCGCAAGGCTTCGACAGAGGCCCGAGAAGAGACAACGCAGGCACTGGAACGCAAGGCCAGAGCTCGCAAGGTCAAGGCTCGCAGAACAGGGGCTCGTACCAGGGCTCTTCCTCTTCCGGCACCAGAAGGCCAGCAGGGCAGTCCACAGGAAGCTCTCCAAGGCCAAGCGGAACTGGGCAGACAGGCGGCTATCGCGGCACTAGCAGCGGCGGACAGGGCTCTTACCAGAAGCGCGAGCCAGGGCAAGGCCAGACTGGGCAAAGGCCCGCTGGAACTGGCGGCGGCTACGGTGCAAAGCGCCCAGATTACCCGAAGCGCGACGCAGGCGGCCCAGGAACAGGCGCAAAGGACTTCAAGAAGGATGACAAGCCAGCATTCACAAGGACTGGCACAAAGCCGCCCTTCAAGAAAGACGACAAGAAGCCTGAACAGCCCTCCAAGGATGACAGGAAACAGCTGTTCAAGAAAAACGAGCAGATGCGCATAGAAAAGACCAAAGGCAAGGGCGAACCGGATAAAGAGGGAAAGTCCAACGACAAGGGCGGCAGAAGGCAGGGCCAGAAAAAGGGCAAGCCGCAGCCAAAGTCCTACCCGAAGAAGCCAGAGCCAGATATAAGCTTGATCAAGATCCAGCCAGTTCTCACAGTGAAGGAGCTTGCCGAGAAGTTGCACCGTTCCGGAGCTGACGTCGTAAAGGCCCTGATGAAGATCGGAACCTTGGCGACCGTGAACCAGGAGATCGATTTCGATACAGCCGTCAAAGTCGGCATGAACTTCAACGTCTTAGTTGAAGAGGCGGTCGAGATTGACCTGTTCGAGCAGGCTTTCTCTGAAGAAGGCGAGTCATCAGAAAACCTCGTTGAGCGCCCGCCCGTCGTAGTGGTCATGGGCCACGTCGATCACGGCAAGACTTCCTTGCTTGACGCCATAAGAAACTCAAGAGTGACAGCAACCGAAGCTGGCGGAATAACGCAGAAAATCGGCGCTTACACAGTCGCCATAAACAACAAGGCGATCACCTTCATTGACACCCCTGGCCATGAAGCTTTCACAGCCATGCGCATGAGAGGCGCTCAAGTCACGGATATCGCAGTGCTTGTTGTCGCAGCTGATGACGGCGTGATGCCGCAGACAGTAGAGGCCATAAACCACGCCAAGGCCGCCAAGGTTGACATCATTGTAGCCATCAACAAGATTGACAAGCAAGGTTCCAACCCAGACAGGGTCAAGCAAGAGCTCACTGAGCATGGCCTCTTGGTAGAAGACTGGGGCGGCGACACAATCGCTGTTGAAGTTTCAGCTCTCAAGAAAACCGGCTTGGATCACTTGCTTGAGATGATAAACATCGTCTCAGAAATGAAAGAGCTCAAAGCCAATCCCACAAGGCCCGCCAGAGGAACAATCATTGAGGCGCAGCTAGACAAGGGAAGAGGCCCGGTCGCTACAGTGCTAGTTCAGAACGGCACTTTGAATGTCGGTGACACAGTGATCGCTGGAGCATGCTTCGGCCGCATCCGCGCCATGGTAGATGACAAAGGCAAGAATGTCAAGTCAGCAGGGCCGTCCACTCCGGTTGAAATCCTAGGATTGTCAGATGTCCCAATGGCTGGCGACGCCTTCTATGTAGCGCAGAACGAGAAGCAAGCCCGGATGCTTTCAGATTCAGTCATTGCCAAAGGGCGCGTAAGCCTCATCAAGGAAGCTCCGAAAGCTACGCTCGACGCCTTGTTCACACAGATAAAGGCTGGGCAAGTCAAAGAACTCAAGATCATAGTCAAGGCCGACGTCCAGGGATCAGCCGAGGCAGTCAAAACCAGCCTTGAGAAGATCACAAACGACGAGGTCAGGATTAAGATAATCCACAGCGCTGTTGGAGCTGTAAACGAGTCAGACGTCATGCTGGCATCGGCCTCAAACGCGATAATCATTGGCTTCAATGTCCGCCCGGATCCAACAGCCAAGAGCGTCGCAGAGAACGAGAAAGTTGACATCAGGCTCTACCGCGTCATCTACAATGCAATAGAGGATGTAACCGCCGCCATGAAGGGCATGCTTGATCCCGTATTCAGGGAGAAGGTCATTGGCCACGCCGAGATAAGGCAGCTGTTCAAGGCTTCCGGAGTAGGCACCATTGGCGGATCATACGTAACAGACGGCAAGATAACCAGGACCGCGCGAGTCAGGGTAATCAGGGACGGCAAAGTCGTATATGACGGAACCCTGGACACTTTGAAGAGGTTCAAGGATGATGTCAGAGAAGTCAATTCAGGCTTCGAGTGCGGAATGCTGTTCGCCAAGTTCAACGACATCAAAGAAAATGATATCGCGGAAGCGTATGTCATGGAGGAAATACCAAGGTGAAGCCCAACAGCAGGATAGCCAAGGTCAATGATGAGATTTTGAGGGAAACGGCGGACATAATTCGCTCCGAGCTCAAAGATCCCCGCATTGGCTCAATCGTAAGCGTTCTCAAGGCAGAAACCAGCCCAGATCTGGGGCATTGCAAAATCTTCGTGAGCATTCTGGGAGATCTGGCGGCGCAAGAGGAAACCTTGACAGGGCTTTCCAGCGCCTCCGGGTTCATCAGGAAGAGGCTTGCTGAGCGCGTAAACCTCCGCAAGACCCCTGAGCTCAAGTTCGTTTTTGATGATTCCTTGGAGCATGGATTCAGAATGTACAAACTTATCAACGAGGCCAACAAGCAAGCCGCGCAAAGCGAAGAACCGCAAGAAGCGGCTACAGAAGGCCATGTGCAAGACTGACGCGCGCTATAGGGCTGGGGAATGGCGAATTTCGCATAAATTTTGCGAAACGCTATCCCTAGGCCCGGCGCGAACAGGATTTTCAAGTGTTTATGAGGAAATGAGGCAATATTTCGGCATTGAAGGAAACTGACTTGGCGCAGAGCAAAAGGCTTATTCCAAGATGTTTCCTTCAGTGCCGAAACCACTGAGTCAGGAAAAAGCTAGATCAGCATGACCACAGAGCACTCAGCAAAAAATGGGTTGCATGAGGCCATGCAGACTGACACGCGCTTTGGGCTTGGCTCCAAGAGCCCGGCGCGAACAGGGGGAAAAAGATTGGATGAAACTATTGCTCGCATCCGGGATATCATCTCGAATAGTGAGAGCTTTGTGATTGCGGGCCATACAAACCCAGACAGCGATGCTATAGGCTCCTGCTTAGGCTTGGCTATGGCGCTTGACAACCTGGGAAAAAAGCCTGTAGTGCTTCTTGAAAACTACGGCGGAAAAGAAGTCATACCTGGCAAGGAATTCTTGGCACCGCAACCATGGGGTGACTTGTCGCCTGATGTCATGTTTGCGCTTGACTGCGGCAGCGCTGACAGGCTTAAAGCGGCAGAGCCCATACTAAAGTCAGCCAAAACCGTTGTCTGCATTGATCACCATGTTACGCACGAAGAATTTGCATCTGTCACTTTGCTTGATCCCTACGCTTCTTCCGCATGCGAGCTGGTATACCGCGTTATCGAGCCCATGGGGGCCATTGACAAGAGAGTTGCCTCCGCTTTGTACGCGGGGATTCTTTCAGATACTGGAGGATTCCGGTACGAAAGCGCCAGACCCGCAACGCTGGTGATTGTAGCAGATCTAATTAGCCGTGGCATACCGTCAACCGAAATCTATAATGAGCTGTTAATGCGTCATAGCGTGGCTGAAACGAGAATGACCGGAGTTGCGTACACAGGCGTGGAGTTGCTGGAAGGCAATGCTATAGCGGCCTCGTTGCTCACTTTCGAAGACTTCGAAAAGAACGACGCTTCAGCAGATGATTCCGGAGGAATAGTAGGAAGCCTGTTGGGCATCAGGGGAGTTCAGGCTAGCGTTCTCGTCTATGAAGTCGATAAAGGCACATCAAAGGCAAGTTTTCGCTCGAACGGCCTGGATGTTGGAAAACTGGCTGTGTCTCTTGGCGGAGGCGGGCATAAGCAGGCCGCAGGGGCAACCATTGATTGCGGTGCGGCGGAAGCGTACGAAATGGCCAAGAGCCTACTTTGCAAGGAGTACAGGGAATGGGCAAACACATAAGTGAAGGTTACTCAGGCATAATTAATGTGTTCAAGGAAAAAGGCATGACCTCCCATGACGTCACTTCTAACGTAAAGCGTATTTTTAACGCCAAGGCTGGGCATGCAGGAACCTTGGATCCTCAAGCCGAAGGGATTCTTCCTGTCTGTGTCGGCAAATGCACCAGGCTAGCCGATCACTTGGGAGACATCAAAGCTTATAGGGCTTGGGTATTCCTTGGAACTCAGACCGACACTCAAGACACGTCAGGCAAGGAACTTGAAAGACGGCCTGTGTCATGGGACGAAAAAGCTATTGAAGAAACAGCGCTGAGCTTTGTTGGCGACATAGAGCAACTGCCGCCAATGTATTCAGCCATAAAGATAGACGGTCGCAAGCTTTACGATCTGGCCCGGGAGGGCAAGGTCGTGGAGAGAGCGCTGCGCCATGTAACCATTCACGAGCTGAAAGTAACAGCCTTTCACAAGGAAAGCTGCGCGTTCGAGATGGAGGTTACCTGCTCCAAAGGAACATACATCAGGACGCTTGCGCACGACATAGGAGCGAAGCTAGGCTGTGGAGCAGCCATGGGCGATCTGGTTCGCCTCAGGTCAGGATATTTCGGCATTGAAGGAAGCATCCGCCTTGGCGATCTCAGGCTTATGAAAGATGAGGGACGCTTGCAGGAAGCATTGCTTGCGCCTGAGAACATTCTGCCATACCCCAAGGCCCAGGTGAGCGCCCAGTCAGAAAGGCTCGCCAGAAACGGAAACCCGATTCCAGCGCGGGATGTTTCCTACAGTGCCGAAGTCGCTGAGTCAGGAAAATGCCTTTTGATGATAGGAAAAGATTTCGCGGGATTGTACGAGACTCGCCAGAAATGGGGAGAGGATTGGCTCTGCTCTATCGCCTTCACTTTGTAAACTAATAAAGAGCTTGAATGATACCGATATATATAGAGCAAATCTGTTAATGCGAATGTTTCAATCCTGCGCTCTTGAAAGCAAGCCAGCAATGGTTTTTCCCAAACAAATGGGAAATCTGCAGAAAGGCGCCAACAGTGAGAATAATACATGGAACCAGCATGAGTTTGGCGGAAGGCGCGGTAGCTACCATAGGCAAGTTTGAGGGGCTCCACCGAGGCCACCAGGCACTGATTGGAGAGGCCCAGGCAAGAGCCTTGGAGCTTGGCCTGCCTTCCATGATAATAACCTTTGACCCGCATCCTGCGGAAGCGCTCAAAGGTGCCCCTTATAAGGCCTTGTTTTCAAAGGCTGAGAGAGAAGCGCTTTTTGGGCAAACTGGGATTGACATATTGGCAAGCATCCCCTTTAGCCGCGAATTCGCCTCCCTTCCACCTGAAGCTTTCGAAAAGCTCCTCTTTGTTGATCTCAACTGCAGGGCTTTGGTGGTTGGCAGAAACTTTTCATACGGAAAAGGCAGATCGGGAACTGCCGAAACGCTTCTTGAAGCTGGAAAAGCCTTTGACGCTACAGTTTCAATATTCGGCAGCGTTTTTGAAGGAGAGAAAAGAATCAGCTCATCGCTAATCCGAGAGGCTATAGCGGCAAATGACTTCAAGATTGCCGAAAAGCTGATGGGAAGGCCCTACTTCATTTCCGGAACCATAGCGCACGGAAAAGAGCTAGGAAGAACAATTGGATTTCCCACGATGAACATTTTGCCAGCGCCGGACAAGCTTTTGCCTGAAAACGGAGTATACGCCACAAAAACCCTTTACCAGGGCGAGGTGTACTGCAGCATGACCAACGTGGGCAGAAATCCGACTGTTGGTGGATCTGGCACAACAGTGGAAACATATCTGCTAGGGTTCGACAAATGTGTTTATGGCGAGAACGCTCAAGTCTCTTTCGTTGAAAGATTGCGGGACGAAACAAAATTCCAAAGCGTTGATAGCCTCAGGCTTCAGCTTGAGAAAGACTCTCTAGCCATGAGGCGAATCTTTGGCTTGGAAAATGAATGAGAGGGGGCAAAGCGTATGGACAAGACAAAGGTCAAGGACGCATTTGAAAACCTCGGAACAAAGCAAACCAAGATAGGCGGGCAAGCGGTAATCGAGGGCGTAATGATGCGTGGAAACCATATGTACGCTATGGCGGTTCGGAAGCCTGACAGCACACTGGAGATTTTAAAAAAAGATTTGAAGCCAGCGTCTGACAAGCACCCTTTCCTGAGGCTTCCCGTATTTCGAGGCATAGTTGCGTTTATAGACTCCCTTGTTCTAGGAATGAAAATCATTACAGACTCAGCCGAGCTGGCTGTTGAGGGCATTGAAGAGGAAGGGGAGCCTTCCAAGTTTGAGAAGTTCCTTGAAAAGACTTTCGGTGACAAGATGAATGACGTGTTGATTTATGCCAGCGTAGCCGTAGCGATGGTCCTGGCTGTCCTTTTGTTCATGCTTCTGCCAGTGGGGATCGGGCATCTGTTCACTCCCCTTTTGGGCGGAAGGACCTGGGCACTGGGAATAATCGAAGGATTGGCTAGGATCGGCATTTTCCTCTGCTATGTAAGCATCGTATCCATGTCCAAAGACATCAAGCGCGTGTTTCAATACCATGGCGCTGAGCACAAGACAATAAACTGCTTTGAGCACCAAGAGCCGCTGGAAGTTGAAAATGTCCGCAAGTACACAAGGCTTCACAAGCGTTGCGGAACAAGCTTCCTCCTAATAGTCATGATTATGGCAATGCTGGTTTTCATGTTTGTAAGAACTGACGTCATTTGGCTCAGGCTTGTTTCAAGGCTTATTCTTATTCCCATTATCGCCGGCTTGTCCTATGAGGTGATAAAGTGGGCAGGAAGAAATGACAACGCCCTTGTAAACGCCATCAGTTTTCCTGGGCTTTGCCTTCAAAAAATTACTACCGCTGAACCAGACGACTCTATGATAGAGTCCGCTATAGCTGCAATGAAAGGAGTACTGGAGAGTGAGCCTGGGGAACATTGACGCTCTCCTCAAGGACGGGGCTGCGCTTCTTGCCGATGTGCGCGAAAGTCCCCGCTCCGAAGCGCTTCTTCTGTTGGTTTACGCCATTTACGGATTCGCCAATAGCGACGCCAACAAAGCGTATCTTTTGACCCATCCTGAGATTGAGCCAACTGCGGAACAGTGCGTGCGATATTTCGATTTTATCTCTCGCAGGCAAGAACACGAGCCCATAGCTTACATTATCGGAGAAAAAGAATTTATGGGCTTGGATTTTCTTGTTGACAAAAGGGTTCTAGTGCCAAGGCCTGATACTGAGACTTTGGCTGAAGAGGCAGAGAGGATTGTCAAAAAAGAAAAACTAACATCATTTCTGGACGTGTGCACTGGCTCTGGATGCATTGCCGTTACACTAGCCAACGCCTACCCAGGCATCAAGGCTTTCGCGTCTGACATAAGCGCAGACGCTCTTGATGTAGCAAGAGAAAACGCAAAAAGAAACAAAGTGGATGTCACGTTCTTCTTAAGCAACATGTTTGAGGAGATTACTGGCAGATATGATTTAATAGTCTCAAATCCTCCATATATAGAGAGCGGATCGATGGATTCCCTGCCGCTAACTGTCCGTCTTCATGAACCCAAATTGGCCTTGGATGGCGGAGTTGACGGCTTGGACTTCCACAGAGCGCTAGCGCGTGGCGCAAAATCATTCCTTAATCCCAGGGGATATCTCATGATGGAGATTGCCTGGGATCAAGGAGAAAAAGTTTCCAACCTATTGCGCAATGAGGGCTATCAGGTGTATATTATAAAAGACCTCCCTGGCCTCAACCGAGTTGTTTGCGGTTCGCTGCTCTAGAGCGTATCCTGCGCATTCCA
>JAISWZ010000009.1 GCA_031270945.1 Clostridiales bacterium
AGCCAAAGTAGCGGGGCCCTACAAGCTCAAGCCCGGCTGGCGTCCGCCATGACTCAAAGCACTTGAGCCCTATCATGAGAACCCGTTTCCCATATTTCAAAGCGTCAGTCGGGACAGGGGTGAACGTCTCGCTGTCGACTATGCAGATCAAGTCTGGCGTGGTGCAAAGGGTTTGCCCGTCAACAGCGGCTAGAAGGTTTTCGTTCTGGAACTCGGCATGAGCGACATGGCCTTTGTACTCGCCTATCCCCTCCAGGATCACTTTGCCGAAGTTGAAGGCGCCGCGAGTTTCCCTCAGGACGTCCGCGATCTTCCCTCTAAACAGCTTGAACCCTTCGGTTGCGGCCAAGAAGTTTTGCTCTGGCGTTCCGCTTCCCGTCTTCACTTCGCGTATGGCTTTGCCAAGCCTCTCGCTTCTTGTCACTATCCCGTGAACCCCATAATCCTTCATGGTCTTGCCGTTCATGCAGTAGAGCGAGACGGAAACCGATCCGCCGCAGCTCATTGTGACGGATCTAGCTAACTCTTCAGTCCATTTGTTTGTGATTGTCTTGAATATGACGCTGTTGCCTTTTTCGTCAGTCAGCGCCATTGGTGTCGCGCTTATTCCAGCCATTGTGAAGGTGACCATTTGAAGCTCAGGAAACGCCCTGCCCATGCCGTCCACATCAATGACTGGAAGGCCAAGCTTTGACGCCGCCAAAAACGGAAGCATGCTGTTGACTCCGCCCGCCTCTATCGGCATAAGCGCGTAGATCTTGCGCCCGTAGTACTGGCTTACCATGTCATGAAGCGTTTGGTACTCGTTTGCGCCAAGCGCCTTCTCAGCCAAGACGGTAGGAGCGCCCATCATGGCTATAGGAACTACGAACGCGTCGTCAGGCACCTCGCTTGGATCCAGCAGATCCACTTCTCCATGGCTTTTAATGGCCCCTATCGCCATCAGCTTTCCTACATAAGGATCCCCGCCGCCGCCCGCCCCAAGCAGGGCCGCGCCTAGAGCTATGTCTTCTATTTGCTTGATTCCAATCTTGCGCAAAATATCCTCCCTCTCATAGCGCCTGGTCGCGATTCGCGAGAAAAAAAGAAAGAGATTTCGCTCGCGAGAAAAATATTGTGACAGGCGCTTTTAAGATCGCTTGGCATGCTAGCGAGCGGTGCTCGTTAGCATGCCAAGGCCAAAAGTAAAGCTAAAAAGTAGCTTTTGAATAGTATCTCATATAAGGATGTCAGATTCCATATTTTTAAAACAACTCATCATTCGGTTATTTGTCCGGTGGTTGGTACTGCAGAATCCTTTTATAATAGCCCCAATAACAACCCCTAAAACTCTTCCACCGCGTCCCCGCTCCACCACACGCGCTTCTTCGCTGGCGGCGCCATGTATGTCTTGCGGCTGTGCTTCCAGCCCATGCGGACGTAGGTTTCTATAAGCACGAGAGCGGCTTGGGCGGCTTCTATAACCGGAACCGGCTTGCCGGCGTCAGCCAGCCCTTTTTCCACGGCTTCCTTCACGCCTACCATTCCAGTGCATCCAAGAACGATTGCGCCAGCGCCGTCTAGATCCACTGCCTTCTTGCTTTCCTCAATGAGGGCGTCTATGAGCTTGTTGAGATCGAATAGGTCAAGAACCGGCATGCTGACGTAACGGAGAGAGGTTACTCGGCTGTTCAGCCCGTTTTTGGCTATAAGACCTTCAAGCATGGGCACTACGTTAGGCAGGACAGTGACGATGCCAACTTTGTCGCTCATTCCAAGGGAGTACAAAATGGCTGGCTCGAAGCCGCCAAACACTGGAACACTTACCATCTCTCTGGCTGCGCGAACGCCAGGATCCCCGAAGCAATTGATAAAAACGGCGTCAAAGCCTTCTTTTTCGCCTTCGACGCAAAGCCTGATGACCTCGGGAATGGCGTACGCTTCGTCATACTCGCATTCGATGCTGGCGGGGCCATGCGTCAATATCTTGGTCGTGACAATGGTGTCCGGAAGGAGCTTAGAGGTTGTGTACGCGTCTATCTCGTCAGTCCAGATGTCTGATGTTATTGGAACAATGTTAAGGATTTTCATTATGCCACCGCTTTCGCTGGAATAAATTTTACAAGGCAGACATAAGCCGCCATGGAAACAACGATGCCGTTGATAGGCGCTACAAAGAACGGGAAGACATTGGCGGTTATGTACGCTACGGCTACGCCGGCTGCGAACGCAAGCATTCCAGCCATGTTGACGCCTGGAGTGGGGGCGAAGTTTTCGCGCTTGCCCTTGCCGACTATCCAGTAGGCAGCGATCATGACGCCAGCCACTGGCGGGACGAAAGATGTGATAACGCCAAGGAAGGCCTGAAACTTGTCCATGATCCCTACCGCAGCAAGGATTGTGCCCAAGCCGCCAGCGATTGCGGTAGTGCTTTTGAAGCGGCTTTCGCCAAACCCAAGGACGTTTGACACAGCGATTCCGCCGCTGTAGGCGTTTGAAACGTTAGTTGTCCAGGTGGCCAGAATCAAGCCGATAAGACCTATGGCGGGAAGCCCCAAAGACGAGAAGACCTGGCTGATGTCGTACTCTCCAGCCACTACGCTGCATATCGCGCCTATGACTAGAACTACAAGGCCTGAAGGCAAAACGCCAAGGACTGTGGACTTTATTACGTCTTTGCGGTTTTTCGCATATCTGGAGAAGTCAGCGCTGATTACGCCGCCAACGGCGAATGTGGCGACAACAAAGTTTATTCCGCTAACCAGGCTAAGAGGCTGTGGAGGCACATGGGATCCAAGCTTCGCTATTCCGCCGATCTGGAACAAGGCCGCGCCAAGCGCCCAGAGGAGCACTATAACCAGCGCTGGCACCGCTACGTAGTTCAGGTACTTCACAGCGTTGTAGCCGTATACCGCAGTGAGGAGCATAATCGCGCCCCAAATGAGGCTGCTGAGCGGAACAGGAATGTTTAGCCCAGTCATTTGCGCTATCATGCTGCTGAAAGAGCTTCCGCAAACAGCGGACTGGACGCCGAACCACCCTATGCATGCGATGGCTAAGATGAGGCTGATCAAGAACTGGGCCCCTCTTTTTCCTAAAGCATTCTCTGCCAAGGAAACTGTTGGAAGGCCCGTGTCGCATCCCTGCATGCCCATAAAGCTCATGAAGGCGCAGACGATTGCATACCCAATGATAATCAGAAAGATCATGGGGCCTAGCGTGAAGCCTGAGCTAAGCAAGCCTCCTACCATCAAGCACGGAACGCAAACCATGGTGCCTGTCCACACGGCGGCAAGGCTGATCCAGCTCTGCCTCTTGCTTTCCTCTACCTGAAAGCCAGAAGATTTGTTTTCCTGCACTTTGTATCCCTCCAGACATTTTGGCGTGTCCCGAAACTTTTGCGTTATTGCTGGGGTCTTGCGAGAATTTAGCGCTCAACAAGCCTCGAGTTTGGGAGACGCCTTGATTTGTTTAATAATATGCTGAAGGCTCGCATTTTTCATTGTCCAAAAAGCAAAAAATTGGCCCTTGGATTTGTCTGTTTAGACAAATTCAAAAGCCTATTAGGATAGAAGTATTATAAATAAAGCAAAAATATGATTCTGTAGCAAGAACTCGCTAAAGGCAATGATATCAAGGCCTTGAATAAAGCTTATATTATCGGTCAAACCTTGATTTTAAGCCATTTGCGTCTATTGTCCTGTCAGAATCAAACATTTACTTATTTGTCAGCCGCCGCCTGAAGCGCCCTTTTTACGGCCACCGCAGTATAAAGGGAAAGAGTCTCAGGCATCCGTCCGACCTTGAACTGCAAAAGCTCGCTGATCTTGTTGATTCTGTATTTGATGGTGTTCAAGTGCAGGAACATCTTCTTCGCGCAGCGCTCCAGGCTGCTGTTCGCGTCTAGCAGGTAGACGCTTAAAGTGTCTGTAAGCTCAGCGCTAAGCCTTGGGCCCTCGTATAGCGCGTCTAGCACCTCCATGCTGTTTTTGGCCGCTTCTTCGCCTTGTAGGATGAGCGTCCTGATCTGGCTCGCGAACTCTATGTCCGCAAACGTGAACACCCGCTTGCCAGGGTAGATGCACATGGCAGTTTCCTTTGACGCCTGCTCCATGAGATAGGCCCGGCGCACTTGCTTGGTGTCCCTCATGTTGACGTAGTACATGATAGTCGCGTGTATTCCCATGCCAACAAGGGCGCTGTCCAGGCTTTCAGCCAGGTCAGGCATCCCCAAGGCCAAAGGGGCGCTCATGAACGCCACTACGCCGCCCTCGTACATGTCAGCCACAAAGGACTTGCAGCAAGGGGAAAACTCGGCTTTGGCAAGGGAAATCGCGGTTGAGGCGATCTTCCTGTGCTCAGGGGATATGCCAGCCGGGGTTATCACAAGCATTGTGTTCATGGACTTTACGTCTATCTTGAATGTCTCGGCGATTCGCCGCATTTTGAAGGGCTCGTCTTTCAGTATCGCCTGCACCAGCTCAGGCAGGACGTGTTCGCCATAGCTTTGGCTCCACAAGTTTAGGCAGATTTTTACTACCTCTGTGATCTGCTCCGCCACAAAGTCCGCTATGGCCTCGTCATACTTCAGGAGAAGGAGCTCAAGGCTTGAGCTGGCGGCGGTGTTGATGTACTCTCGGCGGGCGTAGATGCGATCCTTTTTCAATTCGTCATATTTGCCTGCTCGGCACAGCGATATAAAAAGATCTGCGTCAGGCTCAATGTTTCTGGGCCAGTAGGCCTGGTTCAAAAGATTGCCGTCTGTGTCCGTCAGGAGAATGGTGGTTTTGACCCGGTCGCTTAGCATTGCCAGAACTGTGCCAACGCTTCTCTGGTAAATGGGGAGCGCCGAAAGCCTTCCCATGATCTCGCTTTTGAAGTCTGTCTCCCTCATTTGCCCTTTTATGACACTTTCCATGACCTCGCTTATTACCTCGCTGTATCTAAGGTTATGCAGGCCTTGGGGCATGCAGATGAGGGGAAAGTCCAGCCTGTCGGCAACAGCTATCACTTTGGGATCCACCTTCGACAGGATTGTCCCAACATAATACAACACTAATCCGACCTCTCCCACTTCAGCGATCCGGCAAATGACATCGCATTGCGCGTCCACGTCATCCCTGATGCTGGCGAAGCAGGTCAAAACAAGCTCGCTGCCAACGAATTGTATGCTGTTTAGAAGATCGTTCTGTACTTCGTCAGGCACTGTGTATTCGAGCACGCTTACTGTGCTGACGGTCTTTTGCAAGCCCGCATGCCCTCCAAGGACTGCCGCTCCGCGCATGCAGGGAAGCTTCAGGATGTCACAGATTGTTACGGCCATGCGATTCGATTCCTCCGATTGGCAAGAGGGAAGCTGGTGTTGGGGGTTTGGGTTTTGGGGTTGGAACGGAGCAAAAGTAAAAGAGGTTGGTTTGAAAGCAAGAATTTATACTAATAAAAAGTTTGTGTGAAAAATGAGGGCAAAAGCAAGAGCAAAAGAAACAAGAAAAAAGCAAGAGCAAAAAATCAGTTTGAAAAATGAAGGCAAAAAACAAGAGCAAAAAATCAGTTGAAAAAATAGAACAAAATCAAGACCAAAAAAACAAAACCAATGTCCCAATGAAATTCTAAAAGATATCGCAAGCGATCCATAATAAAAACGCAACAGAAGTCCAATAATAAAAAAATAAAAAATAAAATCTCGGCCGAAGGGGCCATGAGCGAAAGCGTCAGCTTTCGCTCATGGAGGCGAAAACGCTATCCTTCCAATTTGTATCCAAACCCGTGGACTGTGATTATCAGCGTGGGCTTTTTGCTGTTGTCCTCTAGCTTTTGGCGCAACTGCTTTATGTAGCTGTCAACCAC
>JAISWZ010000105.1 GCA_031270945.1 Clostridiales bacterium
GGTGTTCTATAGTGCTATAACACTAGAGTGGTTTATGCTATTATAGATTTTTCGAAAAACGCATAAGTTATGACGTTGCGCCTCTAAAGCAAAACCTAAAAAAAGGCAATAAAAAAGGGCAGAAAACCTCTGCCCTTTTTGCTTTCTCTAAAACGCCTAACTCAGCATGTCCGCGAAGTCAGCGTTGTATTCGTTAAAGAAATAGTCATTCATCTCTTTCTTGGCGGCATCGTTGTAGCCTACCTGATCTCTGCAAACATGCTCGTAGTTTCTCCAGGCCTCTTCAAACTGGGCGTCGGACAATCCCATGTAAGTCTTCATGAAGGCGTCCTCAACCAGCTTTCGCTTTTTCCCAGCCGCGTTCATAAGCGGGCAGGAGTCGTTGACGAAGTTCCAAAAAGAGGGATCCCTGGCATACCTGGTGTTTGTGTAAGGATCAACCAGGTTTGCGTTGTACGCTACAGAATAGTCCTGCGGGACTCTTTCAGCCAGGCTTTTGCGGTAATGGTAGTCTGGCCCGAACCGGCTGTTTCCAGGGAGGTTCTTGGCGCTAATGAAAGCTGGGCGCATGAAGTTGTCAATGAGGGTTAGATCGTTAACCAGAGGGTAAAGCCCGTAATCCAAGAAGGCTGTTTTGGGCTGGGTGCTTGCCAGCTCGTCGGCCAGGGACGGCACAGCCAAAATCCGGACGCCATTCGCCTCCGTGAACAGCCCAGCGGATCTTGGCCCCCAATTCTGGACTTTCTCGCCTACATCAGAGACCATGTAGTTCACGTACTGCAGGATCTGGGGGATGTCCTCTTCTTTGACGCTCTTTTTAGAAATGTAAATGCTGTTAGTGACCTCCGGCATTTCAGAGAAAAGCGCGTATTTTTCGAAATCCACATCTATCTTGAAGTAGGCCTCGCGATAGCGGTAAGGCGGGTTGTTGGCCGGCTTCCACCACGCGTATGAAACCGCGTACTGGCCTTGACTTAGCTTGGTGTTGAACTGGTCAAGCGTGTCAGTGAGAGACGCCATGGGCAGGATCCCGTCTCTTACCAGAGCGTTTATGTCATAGGCCATCTGCTTCAGGACAGGGGACTCGTAGCCGAAGCGCATTTCTTTCGCGGCGTGATCATAGTACGTGTAATAGTTGAAAGTCGGGTCGCAGCCATACAGAGCTGGAAGCCAATAACCGAAAAGAGCCCAGTTGTCCTGACCCGAGTATGCGTAAGTCGGAAAAAGGCTGCCAAACTCGCCGCTTTGGCCCAAGGCGTGAACATCCCTGAGAAAGCTGTAGAAATCCTGGGCGGAGCGAATAGGCAGGTCATAGATCTCATCAGTCGTGAACTCGCCACGCTCGACATATATCTCCTGGAGATCCTCGATTGACAGGGCTTCGGGATGCAGCGCCAGACAGACGTCTTCCCGGATGTATACCGGCATTCTGAACCCGTCTATGTTGTTCCAGTAAAGCCGGTCAAACTGGGTGTCAAGCTCTGGATACACAAGGTTTATGAATCTTCTGCCCAAGCCGAATGGAATGCCGTACATCCTGTCCGGCGCCGACTTTGGATAGACATGCCCCGCTATCTGAGGGTACGCGCTCTTGTCTAGCGGGATCTTTTCCAAAAGATCGGGCGCGTATTGGGGCATGTAGTCAGTCAGGTCGTAAACCAGATCTCGCCTGGCCAGCTCGTCCGCGTCCGGAGGGTTCCAGATCAGGTTTGGCCATTGGTCGCTGGCTACTATTAGAGCCAGCTTTTGGTTGTAGTCTGAGCCCCCGTTGTCAAAAGACTCGTCTTCGTCTATGGTGACTCCAGTGACACGGGTTATCTCAGGCGCAACCACGTCTTTCTTGGAACGGGGGACAACCCGGTTGCCTCCCGTTCCATGGCAGCACCAATAGTTCAAAGTGATCTGCTTGCCAGGCCAGTCGGGCAGATCCGAAGAGTCAGAGACGTCAAGGCCTATGCGGTATTCGGAATCCGAAGGCTGGGATGAAACCAAAGAGCTTGATCCAGAGCCGCTTTGAGGGGCTTTGCTCCCGCAGCCAACCAAGGTCAGGCATAGCAGGAAGAAAGCCGCTTTGCGATACACAAAACCACCTGCTTTTAATGCATATGGCGAGGAATAGCGTTTGAATATAAATTTTGGGATACGCTCTTAATTAACTTTTTTCCCCAGAAACCCCTTGAGATACTCAACTGTCTTCAGAATGTCCTCTCTCTGCTTCTCTCCTGAAATCTCCCTTTCAATGTACAGGTCGCCAGTGTACCCCTCGTTTAAGAGCTTTGGCAAAAAGACGGGGAAGTTGACGCTGCCTTCTCCAACAACCCGCTCCTGGCCCAGGTTTGTGAAATCCGTGCTGTAGTCTCCGTCTTTCACGTGAACGCCTTTTATATAGCCCTTGAAGACGCTTATGGCGTCAACCGGGTTTCCTCTGCCGTACAGGATAAGGTTTGCGGGATCAAGGTTTATTCCGACATTGTCAAGGCCTATGTCCTTGATAGCCCTCATGAGAGTGACAGGCGTCTCTTGGCCGGTTTCGAAGTTGAAGCCAAGCCCCTTCTTCTTGCAGTAAAGGGCCACGTGCTTTACCGCCTGGATTACGCCTCGATACTCTGGGTATGACGGCTGCTCAGGGATGAATCCGACGTGGGTTGCTATGCTTGAGACTCCAAGAGCGCTGGCGAAGTCCGCGCCTAGCATCAGCTCTTTCATCCGCATTGCCCTGTATGCTGGAGGGACAAGGCCCAAAGTGTGAGGGCCGTCAATGCTGTCCCAAACAGCTGGCCCGCTCCATCCGGCCCAAAAGGATGTGATCTGTATCTTGCCGTCTAAAAGCATTCTTGCCTTTGCCGCGTTTTCAGGGGTCAGGTAATCTGCGCAACGGTCTCCGCCGCAGTTGAGCTGAACAGAGTCGACGCCCAAGGACAGCAGCGGTTCCGGCCCATTGTCTACCAGGGCTTTCAGGTCGTAGATGACGCCTATCAGATTTGTATGCATACCGGAACTCCTTTGGCTGCCGACTCTTTTTCTGCCAGGGCTATCTGAACTGCCATTTTCGAGTCTTCAGGCGGATTGATCTCAATCTTTTTGCCTTCTTTGATGCATTTTATAAAGTCCTTGATCTCGCTCTTGTAGGCGTCCTCTTTTGACAGCTCAGGCTCGGAAACGCCTGATTCCTCAAATATCTTAAGGACGCCTACGTTGTAGGAAACTGTCGCCTTCTCAAAGCGGACCAGAAATCCCATGTGGAACGGATAGGTATCCGGCATGCCCCATTCCGCTGAGGCAAACACAATCTTTCCAGGATAGCTGTAGAGGGTGGATATGGAATCGTAAGGGGTCAGCCTGTGGGTTGCCTGGGAGCTCACGCTTTTGGGAGGCCCAAAGAGCCAGTTTATCATGTCTACGTCATGTACATGAAGATCGATGGCGCTGCCGCCGCTTTTGTCGTGATCCGCAAACCAGTTGTTCCAAGACCACTTCGGAAAGCTGCCATACCGTATGAACTCGGCTCTCTCAACTTCCCCGTATATGCGGCTGTCGATAAGCTCCTTTAGGTAAGCGTACTCCGGCCAATACCTCAGGCACTGCCCTATCATCAAAAGCTTTCCGCTGGCCCTTGAAGCCTCAAGCATCAGATCGCAGCTGGGAATTGTGAGAGCCATGGGCTTTTCTGAAAAGACGTTCACTCCCAGTGAAAGCGCCAATGCCGCGATATCCTGGTGAATGTAGGTGGGAGTGGCTGAAATGACAAAATCGGGCTTTTGCTCCAAGAGCATTTCCTGGGCGCTCAGGTATGTCGGCAAGCCAAAAGAGTCTATCGACAAGTCGACATCCAGGTTTATCTCTATCCGGGAGTACGTATACTGCTTTTCGTCAACATCGCAAACCGCAATGGCTTTGGCTTCGCCCTCTTTTTCCAGTTCGGCCAGGTTCTTGTAGTGAAGCTTGCCCAACCCGCCAAAGCCTATAATCGCGCACTTAAGCATAGGATCACGCCTTTTTTATATTGGGCACGACCCCGAAATCATGTTTTGGGATCATGCCTTTTAATTAAAATCGGCTTTGAGGCAGGAAGCGTGAGACAGATTTCTTTTCCTCGGATCATTGGCGCTTGAACCGCGCAGCCTTTGCCATCCTCAGTCAGTTCCGCAGCCTCCAGCTCAAAGCCGTCCAGCTCCTTGGGAAGAGGGTATGAAATTTCGCCCCCCTTAACAGAGTAGGCTACATAATCGTTTCCGTCAAGGGATGCGAAGGTGGTGAAGTCCTGCCCGATTAGCTGGCTGCGAATAAAGGCCTTGTAGGAGGGTTTTTTGAAATCGGCTTCAATGAGACAGCCGTTGGTATAGGTTGCGCTGGCCAAGCTTCCGTCCCAAGAAAAGTCAGTCATGCGCTCATTGTACAAAAGAAGAGCTGGAACGCTTGCGATGTAAAATCGGGCAACGCTTTCGGGCCCAGTGATGTCCTCTTCCAGAAAAGCCTGGCCGCCCAGCAAAATCGCCCAGATGATCTGCTCCGCGCTTCCCGTGGGGCAGCTGTAGCCAATGAACCCGTGGTAAACCATGTGCGCCAGAGGGACAAAGCGGTCATTTGGGATATAGCTTTCCTTGGTGTCAAGCCTTGTATGAAGGGCAAAACCGATCTTTCCAACCGAGGGGTGCGAGAGCATTTCGCTTGTGACGTCAACCCCGCGCTTGTTGAACTCTTCCACGATCTCCATTTTGGCCAAGTAACTGTCCTGCGCCGAGGCTGGATGATCAGGGCTAAAGTCAAGCCTTATTGTCTCAGCGGTAAGCACGTCCAGATGGTATGTTCTCTTAAGGGGATAGGTTTCAAAGAGCTTTGCGACTCTCTCAGCCATGGCGCCTGAATCAACATAGTTTCGGATCCCGGTGGCGTATGTCAGCCCGCTTCCCCAGATCCACCCCTTCCATGGATTGCCGCTTTCGTCTAGGGCCACATGGGGGCAATCAGCGTTGCCAAAGGCTATGTCATCAAAGTTGTCATGAAATCCGGCCATGACGTTTTGATCTTCGAGATCTGCCAAAAGGTTCTTCAGGCCTTCTGTTCCTCCGCACCGCTCCTCCGCCTCCAAGGCGTAGGGGTAAGCGTTGTCAAACCCGCCTTTTTGCCAGCCTCCGACATAGAGCGCCAGCTTGGCGTGGTTTACAAGGTTTGAAAACTTTTTTGCGTTGTCCAGGATCTGGCTGAAAGTCAGGGTCTTGAACAGGTTTTGGGTGGTTTGGACAGGATCGCCCCTATGCGACTCATCCGGAAGCGCCCCGTAAGTGGCCAGCTGCTTTATGACCGCAGTCTTGTCATAGAGCGAGTGGGCAAAGTTTTGGCTAAGCCCGCGCTGGAGCTTTTCTGCCGCAAACTTCCAGTCGTGGCACCCTGGGAAAATTTCGAGCTCAAAGACAGGCGGGCTTTTCACGGGTATGCTGGTCACACCAACTTTCCCGGCTATCTTCAAAACGATAACTCCGCCTATGAACCCCCAATTCGTGTTGTTCACGCATGCGACCCCGGTTATTAACCGGCTGTCCAGGTGGCTGGACTCGACTAGGATCAGCTTGTCATGGCCTATTAGAGCGGCTGCGTTTCTCACGTCATAGGGCTTCTCATAATAGGCAGGGCCAGCCTCCTCGATGCCAACCAGCCTGCCGCCGCCGAAGAAGTCCAGCAAAGAGCCTTCCTTGATGCATGCAAGGCAGCCTATCCGGACGCTCAAAAGCTCAAACCCGTTTGATTCCTCAACGTTTTGAACCCAAGCCGAAAGCCTTTCTCGCTTGCGAAAGCAGAACTCATATCTGGCGATAAACAAGCTGTTATAAAAAAGTCGGAAAGCGCCATCTTTTCGCTCGATCTCAAGACAGCCCTCATCCAATATCTCTCCGGTTCTGGTGTTTCTAACCGTCGCGCGAGGAATGGTTGGCAATCCCGAGAACTCGGGATAGGGGGCTGGCGCGTTAAATATAAGCGTTCCAGGTTTTGAGTGCTCAAAAACCCAAGGGCGGCCGAAGTTCCAGGACAGATCAATGGAGCCCGCCTCTTCTGAGAGCGTTTCGCCGTTCGCCCCCATGAATGGCTGGAGAATCCCTTTCCGATCAAGCATGGACAGCGTCATGAAGTATGTTCCAGCCCAGCAACCCGGGTGCTCGAACCTAAAAGCGACAGCGACCTCCAAGCCTTCTGCCCAGCTCTTGGTGGAAGGAATGGGGCTCGACAAAACCCGGAAGTGATACTGCTTGTTTTCAGGCCTTCTTTGGTGCCCCAAGGAGATGTCCAAGGCAAATGTGAAGTTTTCAGAAGCCGTGCCGTGGCTTTGAAGATATGCTGTGGCGAAAACGGCATCTCCTGGGTTCAAGTGGCAACAGCTAAGGGAAAAGCGGGTCAATGCTGGAAGAAAGGCCATTTCACGCTCCTTGCCTGGCAGGGATTGTCACTGTCGCAATGCATCCCTGCCCCAGGTTTTTGATCTCTATTCCGTACTCTTCGCCGTAGTAAACGCGGATCCTGGCGTTTACGCTATAAAGGCCGTATCCGCCCGAAGCGCCGCTTTTCAAGCTCTCATTTATCTGCTTTAGCTTCTCAGGAGAAACCCCAGGGCCATTGTCTTCGACTGAGGCAACAAGCAGCCGCCCTTCTCTTCTGGCCGTGATAGCAATAACCCCGCCAGACTCCATCTGATTCATGGCGTGTATGAAGGCGTTTTCAACAATGGGCTGAAGAAGGTTCTTCATTATCTCGCACCTGTCTGCGTCCCCCAATACTTTGACGCTGTAGGAAAAGCTCTTGTTGTACGCGAACTTCTGGATCTCCAGGTATTGCGAGAGCATCTCGAACTCGCTTGGCACAGGATACAAAAGGCCGCCTCTGTTGAGCGCTATCCTGTAGTACTTCACCATTCGATCTATCACCTTTGTCAGCTCGTCGTTTAGAAAGGCCCATTTGATCGACGAAAGGGTGTTGTACAGGAAATGGGGGTCGATGCTCGCCTGCAAAAGCTCGATTTCAAGCTTCTTTTCTTTCTCGTAGTTGCTCTTGAGCTCGCTCATCTGCTCTTGGAGCTTCAGCGCTATTATCGCAAACTCGTCCTTGAGCCCGGAAGCTGATCCAGCCCCGCTTTCTGCTATAAGACTGCTGAGCCTTTTGGTAAGGAGGTATGACACCCCTTGAATCAAAAAGATCATAAGCAGAATGAAAAGAGCGGCCACAAGCGCTATTGTTATGATGTAAGGACGAGTCCTGTACGCGATGTAGCTTTGATCAGTGAACAAGGCCAAAGATCCGTAAATGTCTCGGAGCCTGGCGGCGATAGGGCGGTAGCCTTCAGCTTTTCCGGTTTTCAGGTAAACAGAGCATAGTTCGCTAACGTCTGCCCCCTCTGGAAAAACAGAGTGCCCCTCTTCATTCTCGTCGATAAAGGCCAGGCAGCTGTAGGGCTCAGAAAGCGCAGGAAGCCCTTTTAGTATCAGCCGCATGGAGATCCGGATCTCTATGACCCCAACCTCTGATTCCATGCCCCGGATTTGGCTGTAAACGTACATGGTTCCTCTGGAAAGCGGATCTCCGTCCTCAGAAGCCTCAAAGCGCCATACCGCCCCGTCTGATAGCCGCTCATGGATGGATCGGCTGACTCCGGTTTCGCTTCCGTCAAATACTTCTCCGCTTTCGCTCAGACGGCTTGCCTTGACGATCCCGCCTTCTCGTATCGTGGGGTTGTAGGCGTGAATATAGACTTGGAATTGCTCCTCGTTTCCAGCGGCGTTCGGGTTTATCGTGCGGATGAAATATCTGGCTTCGTTGTAGTCCTCAACCATGTCATTGTCCCGCCCAGTGTAGTCCTTTGTGAGGATCCTGCCAATGACCGGGCTGAACTTGATAAACTCAATCTTTGTCAAAACGCTGAGGGCAAAGTCGTCAAATTTCCGAACAATGTCCCCTAATTGCTCGCTTGCCTGAGCGTCAACCTCGCGCTCAATGCTGCCGTAATACTGAAGCGCCAAGGCGCTCCCGACGATGGCAAAGGGCAAAAGAGCGATCAAGGCGAAAGCCAAGGCAAGCTTTCGCCGGTAGGTCATTTTGACATAGGATTTTACCGGCCAAATGATCTTGGTTTTGCTTTTTATTTTTTTCATATCAAAAGGGCTTTCCTAATCATATGATTCTGCAGTTAGAACTCCACGAATGCCCAAAAATCAAGGCTTTGACTAAGGCTGTTGTGGTAAGCAAACCTTGCGTTTAAGCCATTTACGTTTGTTTGTCCGGTGGTTGTTACGGCGGAATCATCATATAAAAAGGGTTTTTCGTAATCACATCTCAAATCAAAAGGGCTTTTCTTTGTATTCCTTTGGAGTGACGCCAACCCGCTTCTTGAACGTAAACCTGAAATGGGCGATGTTCAAGTACCCAACCTGCTCCGCTACGATGTAAATGCGGGAGTCAGGGCGAGCCAAGAGCTCCTTCGCCCGGTCTATGCGGTAAGCGGTCAGGTAGTCGAAGATGGTCATGCCTGTCGCCTTCTTGAACACCAGGTTGGCGTGCCCAGTGGACATGTATATCCCTGTGAGCAGGTCGCTTACGGAGATTTGATCCGCGTACCTGGCCGCTATAACGCTTCGGATTGAGTCCGCAATCATTTGCTCCCGGCTTTTGCGGTTCCCAGCAATAGATTCCATGGTAAAAAAGATTATGTTCTCCAGCCATTGCCTCAAGTTTACTATCGTGTTGAAGCGGTACAGCTTCTTCCAAAGGATTCCGTCAGGGAACAGCTCGCCGGGGTTCACGTTTCCCTCAAGGCAGATAAGCTGCAGGATATTTACGATTGCGTAAACTTTGCCCTTGGTTAAAAAGATGTCTTCTCTCTCAGCAAAGCCAAACGGCACATACTTTGCCGCGAACGCGCTAATCGAATCCTTTGACCCAGACTTGAAGATGTCATTCAAATCCTGGTACATCTTCTTGAAGTCAAGATTTTCCTTGAAGTCTGAGGCTGCAGCGCCTTCGATCTCGGAATAGCTGACTATTCGGCTGCTTGACTCGAAGTAGCTGTTTTCCAAAGAGGCTTCGGCTTGCCTGAAAAGGGTCGGAAGAGAGTCAAAGGACAAAGAGAGCGAGCTTAGCCCTGCGCTGGTGTCAACTGGCATCGAAGCCTCGATCCGCTCAATGGCGCTTGACGCCGCATCCATTACGGCATGCCTGAACTTCTCAGAGCTGTCGCCAGAAGCCGCGCCGTAAACGCAAGCGAAATGGGAAAGCGTCAGCGTAACCACGCAAAGCATTCTCCCTCCAGCGCAAGACGAAATGATGTCCCTGACAAGAAAGGAGTCAACGTAGCTCTCGTTGGCGTCATCTTCGGCCTGCTTATGGGAAACTTTGTAGTAGGCCACTGCGAAGAAGGCTCTTTTCGACAGCTCCAGTCCCAGGTAGGAAGCCCTGGCGTATGCCCCAGAACCCGGCTTTATCTCGTTCATGAGCATTTCTCTGTAAAACTGCTCAACCAAAGCCGGCATGGATTGGCGAACCAGGGCAAGCATCCTTTCCCGCTCCCGGTTTTCGCCTATCTCCCGCTCTAGAAGCGCCAGCGTTTTTGACAAAGCGGTTTCAAGCTCTTCCTCGGTGAAAGGCTTCAGCAGGTAATCCTCCGCGTTTAGCTTCAGCGCCTGGCGAGCGTACTCGAACTCCGGATGGCAGCTGACAAAAAGAACCTTTATCCCAGGAAAGCTAGACCTTAGCTCGTTGGCCAGATCCAGCCCATTCATGGCGGGCATGGCTACGTCTGTCATGACAATGTCGACTTGGTTTTTTTGGATGAAATGCAGGGCGGAAAGGCCATTGCCAAACGCCCCTACGATCTCCACGCCGTTTTCAGCCCAAAGGGACAGCCCGGCTATGCCCATGCGCTCCCTCTCGTTGTCCTCAACCAAAACAAGCCTGTACATAGGTTCCTCCCCTTTGTGTCCTAAGGGTTCGTTTGCTTTTGTTTCCTGAATGGAAAGATATTGCTAATCTTGCCGCTTGTTATTATAGCTAGCATTTATTTATTTCCCTAGCCCAGCCTTCCGCGCAAAAGTCCAGCCACATGAGCCCCTCGTCTGCATCCGCCTGGCCGGAATCCAATAGCCATTCAGGCGTCGCAAAATCCTGGGTTCCCAAAAGATCCATGCGGACAAGCTCCGGGTACTTGGCCAGGATAAGCTGGGTCTCTCCCTTTCCTGCGTGTCCCAAGGCTATCTTTTTCATGCCCTCAGGGTACTGGGAATACTTGTCCATGTCAGTTGCGATCTTTATCATGCCAAAGATGCTTGGATCCGGGCAATCCGGCGTCCTGCCCCAGCCTCCCGGCCAGGAGTGAGCCATTTCCCAAGACAGCTCGGCTGCCGCTCTTTTCAAGCAGGAAGCCTGCAAGCCATCCGGGCCTTGATGGATAGTCAAGGCGTAAATCCGCCTGAATCCTATCAAGAGAAGCTGCCTGAGCTCCTCTTTGGCGTAGGCTGAAAAGGCGGCGGGGTTGAAGTCGGCGTCTCCGTCCGCAGATCCTCCAGCCCATCCCATGGTAGGCCCAAACTGTATTCCCGGGGCCAGAACGCAGGGGCAGCGCTTCTCAACCTCTTCGAAAAGCGACTTTGCGATAAGAAAATCTACGCCTACCGGAAGATGGGGGCCGTGGTACTCGCAAACCCCAACAGGCAGCAAAACAGCCAGCTGTTGGCTGACCGCCGTCCTTATTTCGTCTGGACGCATGTGAAGAAGCTTCATGAACATCCCTCCTAAAAGGATTATAGCGGTTTGGGGCGCAGGAGGAAACTGCATGATTTTGCGGAAAAAAACTTTCTAAAGGCCATGAAATCAAGGCTTTGGTGCAGATGAGCCGGTCAAGTCTTGTAATTTAGCCGTTTTCGGTTTCCCTGTAATTAAGCCATTTTCGGTTTCTTTAGATATCGGGCGCGCAATGGCTTTTTTCTTTTGCAAGAGAGAAAAGAAGTGCGCTTTTCTCTCATGCAAGAGAAAAAAACCCAGCAAACCGGCTGGGCTTCGCGCTTTTGCTTCTCCAATTTTACGGCTTTTGCTTCTCCAATTTACGGCTTGTACTTCTCCGCTTCTTGGATCTTGTTAACCCATTCTTTTCTTGCCCACTCTTGGGTTTCGGCCAAGCCAAGGCCAGCGGCCTTTGTTTTCAGGTCAGCCCAAAGGGCGTCAAATTCCGCTTGGTCTTTTGCGTAAACCATCTTCCAGGAATTCGTGACAACAGCGTCTTTTATCTGGCCTATCAAAGTCTGGATGTCATCAGGAACCGCGCTCATCATGTCAACAGCCGGGGTGATCTTTGAGGTTTTGCCTGGAGTAGCCTTGGCTTCCCTCAGCATGTCTACGACGTTGCCGTGCGCCGCTCTCCAGTCCGCGAGAAGTTTTGAGGGATCCCGGTACAGCACGTCATCCCATTGGTCAGAAGCGACGCTTTGCCCGATTGCTGGATAGAGCGTCTCCGGCGTCATTGGGAATGTGCCGTAAATGCCCTTGGCGTCCGCTATCAAGCCGCCGCCATCCATAAGGGTGTCCTGGATGTTTGAGAACTTTGCCGCCCAGCCTTTTTCAGTGCGGACTCTTTTGCCGTCAGATCCAACTTCCCAAAGCTCCCCTTCAGGCCCGTCATTGGCGAATGACATGTGTTCGTAGGAGAAGTAGTAGTTGAGCCATCTCAAAGCGGCGTCAAGATCTTTTGCCTTGGAGCTTACAGCCATGGATTCAAGGCGTCCAGTCCATGCGTCAGCCGAAACAGGCTGAACCATGTCATCAGACCAGACGGAGGCGTATCCTGCAGGCGGATCAGAGTTTATCCGCTCTTCAGTGTTGAAGCTGGCTACCGCCCATTGCCACATTGCCCAAAGAACCCTGCCGTCCTTGTACTTTCCGTCTAGGTTTTCCCATTTTTGCGTCGCTGAGTCAGGATCCAGGATCCCCATTTGGTTTGCCTGGTAGAAAAACTTCAGAAGGCGAAGGTAGCTGGCGTCATCGTCGAAAGTGCCCTTTGTCGTGCTTCCTCCGTCTTTGCCTGATACGTCAACCTCGATGTATCCGTTCAGGTTTCGCCTTGACCAGACAAGCGGGGTTTCCCAAGCAAAAAGCATCCCGTCTCCGTCCCATTCCGGGAAGATGGAGAAGGCGTAGACCTTCTGCCCGTCCGGCGTCTCTGGATAGGCGTCTTGCATAAGCTTTCCGACAGCCAAGTAATCCTCGAACTGAGCTATCTTTGGAGATCCAACCTGCTTGTAGATGTCCCATCTCATCTGGATGTCATAGTTCGCGTATGTGTCCTCGGTTCCTACTGCTGTAGGCAAAGCGAAGGCTTTCCCTGTTCCGCCGCTGAGGCTGTCCCTGGAGTACATGAGCGAATACTTGTAGAGATCGTTTTGGTAGACCTCCGGCAAGGCGTCCTGGTGTTCATCCAAGTTCAAGAGCTTTCCTGATTGGGCGGCTGTTCCTGCGTAAGTGGATCCGCCAGAGAAGCCGATTACGTCAGGCAGGTCATCGCTTGCCAGAAGAGACTGGATGATCTGGGCTGAGTCCACCCCTGCGGCATCCATGAATTCCAGGCGTATGCCCAGCTTTTCCTCAAGAAGCTTGGTGTACCATGTAGCCTTGTCAATGTTGGTCTGGTTGCCGCCGTTCATCATGAAGCCCGTCAAAACGACCGGTTCCACAGCCGTGGGCACCGATGTTTCCGCAGGCGCCTGAGTCGTTGCGCTGTTTTCCGCAGCGGGCGGATTTGTTGCCGCTGGCGGCTGGCTGGTTGCGCAGGAACAGAGCAAAACCAGCGCCATGCTAAAAGCCAAAAGGCTTCCATTCAATTTCATAAGATTCCTCCTTGCGCGAGATAGGGCATTTTATGCTTAGCCCTTTACCGCGCCTATCATGATGCCTTTGACAAAGTATCGCTGAAAGAACGGATAGATTAAAAGCACAGGCATGACAACCACAGCGGTCACTGTAAACCTGACAGCCACAGGCGTCAGCTGGATCTGGGCGGCCGCGCTGGCGTAGGACGGGTTTTGCCTTATCAGCTGAGCCAGCTGGTTGAGCTCGTTCAAGTACTTGTACATTATGAACTGCAGGGTGTATAGGCTGGACTTGTTGGCAAACATCACAGTGTCCATGAAGGAGTTCCATTGCCCAACTGCGGCGAAGATGGCGATTGTGGCAAGAATGGGCTTTGACAACGGCAGTATGATTTTCTGGTACCTGGCCAGGTATCCCGCCCCGTCCATCTCCGCTGATTCCTCCAAAGCTGGCGGGATCGACTCGATGTAGGTCTTGACCAGTATCATGTTAAAAGGCGCGGCCAAAGACGGCAGGATGTATACAAGAAAGTTGTTGCGCAAATGCAGGTTGTTGATTGTCAGATAGTAAGGGATAAGCCCGGCGTTAAAGTACATGGTTACAATGAAGAACCGGTACCAGAACTTCCTGTGCCAATATTCCTGCTTTGTCATGGCGTAGCCCAGAAATGAAGCCGAGAGAACCCCCAACCCCGCGCCTGAGACAGTCCTGGCCACGGATATCAAAGCCGCCCGCCCAAACCCTTTCAGCTGGAAGACCTCCAAGTAGTTGTTGAAGTGAACCCCAATGGGGTAAAACAAGACGCGGCCCCTGGCAACCAGGTTGTTGTCGCTTATGGTGTTGATGATTATGTAGTAAAAAGGGAACAGGCAGACAAGCGAGAAAAGAGCGAAAAAGGCGCAGATCAGGATGTCCATGATTAAGTCCCCAGGGCTCTTGCTTTTGGCCAAACCGCTCCCTCCTCTAAAAAATGCTTTCTCCCCGCAAAAGCTTGGACCCGAAGTTCGCGACAAACAAAAGTGTCAGGCTGACAATGGATTTCATGGCGCTGACAGCTGTGGAGAAGGAGATGCTGGAACTCATTATCCCCTTGTTGTAGACATATAGGTCTAGAACCTCGATGTACTCCTTGTTCATGGCGTTCTGGAAGACGAAGTAAAGATCCATGCCGTTGTTTATGAGGTTTGCGATAGCCAATAGCAGTAGCACGAAAAAGGCTGGCAAAAGAGACGGCACAGTCACATGCCAGATCCTCTGCATCCTGGTTGCGCCGTCAATGGCGGCTGCCTCATACAGCTCGTGATCTATCCCGGCAATGGAAGCGATGTACATGATAGCGCTCCAGCCCAAGCCCTTCCAAGTGCTGTAGAGCCACATCTTAAGCCACATGTGGCTTGAGTCCAGAAGAAAGTTGGCGCCTGTGTCAGCCAAGCCCAGGCTTATCAAAAGCTTGTTCACAAAGCCGTCTTCGGTGGAGAACATCGCGTACGCCAGGGAGTAGACAAGTATCCAGCTGATGAAATAGGGGATTGTGGTTACCGTCTGGACAATCTTCCGGTAAACCCCGCTTCCTATCTCAGCCAGAAATATCGCCACAAACATTGGAAGCCATGAGGTTCCTATGCCAATTAGGCTCATCCCTATGGTGTTTTTCATGACCCTGGCAATGTCCGCCCGTATGACGGGGTTGGCGAATAGAGACTGGAAGTGCTTGAAGCCGACAAAAGGGTTGTCAAAGAGCTTTATGCCAGCCTTGTAGTCGAAAAAGGCGTAGCTCCAGCCAGCCAAGGGCAGGTAGCAGAACACGAAAGTGAGAGCGATGACAGGCGTTGTCAGAAGGAACAAGCGGAAACCGTCTTTTGCCCGTAGGCTTTTGGCTTGCCTCAATAACGCGCCTCCTTTCCAATGGCTTACTTGGGATTTGCACCATTTGCACTACTATCTTATAGCCAAACAGGCGTCTGCCGATAGGCGCCATTTTGATTTTTTAGGCAGTGGATTTGCCTGTCTTTTAGCGCCGCTACAAACACTTAAAAATAGGGCAAGCCTTTGCCATAAATCGCAAAAAGAGGCTTAACCCAGGGCTACGAAAAACGCTATACTGTGTGTGATTATTTTCGTCCAGCTTTATGGAAACAAACTGGCCTATATGTAAAAAAGCTGAATGAAAAGAGCTGTGTTTTTCTCTCGCAAGCGCAAAGCTCCAATCAATCCCTGCCCTAAAAAACAGCAAAAAAAGGCCTTTCTGGCAAATCGCCAGAAAGGCCTTGGCATTCTTACTTGGAGCTCCCTGCCGTCTGTGGCTGGGTGTTGTTGATGTAGTAGGTAGCTGGCTTGAGCATGCTCTCG